>JBBRID010000301.1:0-5201 GCA_038221635.1 Burkholderiales bacterium | reverse complement strand
CCCAGTGCGGCCATGCTGCCGTATTTGATGGCCTTGCCGCCCATTCTGCGGCCGCGCTTGCTGCCAAGCAACAAGCCGACCAGGCCTCCAGCGACCGCACCGTTGCCGAACTGTCGCCAATCCGGCGGAGCGCCTGCTGAGGGGATGGGGGCGCCACGGCTGCTGTTCACGTTGCCACCCAGCAGGTCCATGCCCGATTTCAAAAGTTGGTCCAGCATGTTCTGTGCGCTCATCGCGTTTCCTTTCGTTGATCGCACCGACGTCGGCTGTTGTCGACCTTCGCGGTGCAGGCTTCATCAGCTCTGCTGCAGCCTTGCGATCCGCTGCTCCATCGGAGGATGGCTCGAGAACAAGGCCATAAATCCGTTCGGGCGCGAGCTGATGCCCATCGATTGCATCGCCTTCGGCATTTCGCCGGGGTCCAGCCCGCCCAGTCGGGCAAGCGCGCTGATCATCGGCTGCTTGCGGCCCATCAGGCTGGCAGCGCCCGCATCGGCGCGGAACTCGCGTTGTCTCGAGAACCAGGCCACGATCATCGCTGCGACGATGCCAAGCAGGATGTCCATCACGATCGTGGTGACGTAGTAGCCGATGCCGGGGCCGTCGTTCTGGTTGCGCAAGACCACCTTGTCGACGACATAGCCGATCACGCGTGACAGGAACACGACGAAGGTATTCATCACGCCCTGGATCAAGGCCATCGTCACCATGTCGCCATTGGCCACGTGAGCGACCTCGTGGCCGATCACGGCCTCGACCTCCTCGCGCGTCATCGACTGCAGCAGACCGGTCGATACCGCAACCAGCGCAGAATTCTTGAATGCGCCGGTGGCGAAGGCATTGGGTGCGCCATCGTAGATGCCGACCTCGGGTGTCTTGACGCCTGCACGCTGGGCAAACTGCTCGACCGTGCCGACCAGCCAGCGGTGATGGGGGTCGGGTGAATCGTTGATGACCTGCAGGCGCGTCGTCCACTTGGCCATCGGCTTGCTGATCAGCAGCGAGATGAATGCGCCGCCGAAGCCCATCACCATCGCAAAGGCCAGCAAGCCGGACAGGCTCAGGCCATTGGCCGTGAGGAATCGGTTCAGGCCGAGCAGGTTGACGGCCAATGCGAGCACCAGCATGACGCCGAGGTTGGTCATCACGAACAAGGCAATGCGTTTCATGATCGAACTCCGGATTCGGAATGTGCTTCTGGGGAATGGTTGAACATCTGATGTCGACCGTGTTGCGACATTTGCCGGCGCACTGCGGGCCTGGGTAACTCGGGCGATTGATTCTGACAGTCCTCATGCTTCCATGGTGATTGCCCGTTGCCCGGTGCGCGGTGATTCCTTGCCGCGATGCCACTGACGCATCAGGATTCGCCCGGCTCGAGCCACTGCGTTGTCGATCGCTGTGCGCCAGTCGGCCGCAATCGATGTGACGATGGCTGTGCGACCGCCATCGGTACGCAACTCGAGCTGGCAACGCTTGTCGACACCGCCACGCGGACCATTGAGATCACTCAGCCGGACCGTCGCCCGCGGCACGAGCCAAGTCAGGCGACGCAAGCTGAAGCGCAGGCGCTGCTGCGCCAGCTGGCGCAATTCATTGCCCTCGGAACTGCGGGACTTGAACAGAATTTGCATCTCGAATCTCCGTTGATTGGGTCGGGGAGAGTCAAGGGTAGTGTCTGATCTGATTCTGAAAAAGCAGCTGATAGTTGAATGATGATTCGTAAAAACCGAACTTGGGCCGACCCGACTACCGGGGCTGCGGAATCGGATACCAGACGCCTTCTTTCGCCGGCGCCCTGAAAGGCGTGCGCGCCAACCTGATGCATGCCAAGGGCGGTTCGGACCAACCAGCGTCGATTACCTGTGCGCCCATTGCGATGGCGATTTGCCTGCCTCGATGGTAGAGTGACCAGCATGGCGAAAAGATGGCAGCAAACCCTGGCAGCGATGCTGCTGGTGGCGGTACTCGGGGCGTGCGGCGGCGGTGGCGGCGAACCCCTACCCGCGACCGTGCCGGAAGCCGCGCCGCAAGTCACCAGCCGCGGGCGGCTCGAAAGTGCGGTCGCGCTCGCGACCGTGACGCCTGCTGAAATTGTTGCGGGCCTGCAAAAGCCTGACACCAAGGCGCCGTTGATCACGCCGGTCTATTCAGTTGCCAATTACCGGCTGATCTACCGCACGATCGACGGACATGGTCGTGAGCTGAACGCATCGGGGCTGGTCAGCGTCCCGGTCAAACCGGCTGGTGCGATCAGCCCGATCATCAGCTATCAGCACGGCACCATCTTCAGCGACGCCGAGGCGCCGAGCATGCACGCGCAGGGCGACGAAGCGGCGGTGATCATGGCTTCGCTCGGCTACATCGTGATCGCGGCGGACTATGTCGGATTCGGCAGCTCGAAAGGGGCAGAGCATCCTTATCTGCTGGCCAAGCCGATGGCCGCTGCCGTGCTCGACCTGTTGGCCGCTGCCCGCAGCTGGCGGCGTGCCAACCAGGTGGGCGACAACGGTCAGCTGTTTCTGCTCGGTTATTCGGAAGGTGGTTACACGACGATGGCGGCGCATCGCGAGATGCAGGCCGAGCAGACTGCCGACCTCGCCGGGCTGGTCCTGTCGGTGCCGGGCAGCGGTCCCTATTTCGTCGGTGCCACGCTGGATGAGTTGCTGGTGCGGGTTCGCGATCAATACCCCGTGCTCGGCGCCTTGATCAACCCCGGCTTGCTGCGCCATCTGGGTTCGAGCGTGCGCAACGAGGTTCGGCGGGCGCTGTTGCGTTTGCTGATCCCCGACGATGCCGAAGTGTCATACATGTCTGTCTTCATGGACAATTTTCTGGCCGACGATGTGGCGGCCATCGACCGCGACAGCAACGTGCACGACTGGCAGCCGCAGGTGCCGGTCCACCTGTATCACGGCCGTGGCGATCAGACCGTGCCCTTTTCCAGTTCGACCGCCACCTTGCAGGCGATGATGGCACGTGGTGCCTCGCAGGTCAGCCTGACCGAATGTCTAACCGTACCGTCGGGTCACAGCGAATGTGTCGCACCCTATTGGGTGTTCATGTTGCAACGCCTTGGCGCACAGGCGCGCAATCTTTAGCTTGATGCGCTCGACGCCTGGCCGCGGCAGAGCGAGTCAAGGCTCGCAAATGATCCGCGAACGCTACTTCGCAAGGCCTTCTGCGCGCAGCGTCACCTGCACCTTGTCGCGCTTGCCGACACGGCCCATGAAAGCCTGGATGTTCGGCCACTTGCCGAGATCGATCTCCAGCGGATTGGTCCAGTTGAGCACCGTAAACAGGTAGGCATCAGCGGCGCAGAATTGTTCGCCGGTGATGAACGACTTGCCATCCAATGCCTTCTCCAGCGTGTTCAGGCGTCGTTCGATCGTGCCGAGTTGGACATCTTTCATTTCCGGCGTCATCTTCGGATTGAACAGGGCCCCGATCTGCTTGTGCACTTCGGTGGCGGCGAAATTCAGTGCTTCCATCTGACGGTAACGCTCCATCGTTCCTGCTTTGGCGATCAGGCCGGATTCTGGCTTCTGGTCGGCCAGGAATTGGCAGATCACGGCGACTTCGGTCAATACCGAGCCGTCGTCGAGTTGCAGCGCAGGCACATATCCCTTGGCATTGACCTGCCAGAAATCGTCGCCATCGGCGGTTTTCTTGTTCGGGATGTCGACCTTTACCAGGTCGATCGGGATACCCGCTTCAAGGGCAACGATGTGCGGGGCCATCGAGCATGCGCCCGGGGAGTAGTACAGTTTCATGGTTTTTCAAAGGGTAATGGCGGGGCGGGCGAAGATGATTGCACGTTCCGGCCGACGACGCTCGGCTCGCTGCGGTTTGTCGCGTCCTCAGCGAGCCGGCAGGTAGCGTACGGCCAGCACGCCGTCGATTGCGCTGATGTTGGCCTGCACCTCAGGGGACACCGCACTGTCTACGTCGACCAGCGTATAGGCCATGCCGCCGCGTGACTTGTTGACCATGTTGTGGATGTTCAACCCGGCCTGCGCCATCGCGGTGGAGATCTGGCCCAGCATGTTGGGAACGTTGGCATTGGCAATAGCGACACGGAATTCCGATTCGCGCGCCATCGTCACTGGCGGGAAATTGACCGCATTGCTCACGTTGCCGTGCTCGAGGAAGTCGCGCAGCTGATCGACCACCATGACCGCGCAGTTTTCCTCGGCCTCGCGGGTCGATGCGCCCAGGTGGGGCAGGGCGATGACGTGCGGGTGACCATGGATCTTCGAACCTGGAAAGTCGCAGACGTATTGGCCTAGCCTTCCGGCGTTCAGTGCGTCGATCACTGCGCTGTCGCAGACCACGCCGTCGCGGCTGAAATTCATCAAGACCGCGCCGTCTCTCATCAGGCCGATGTTCGCGTCGTTGACCAGATGGCGCGTGGCATCCACCAGCGGCACATGCAGCGTGACGAATTGCGCCTGTTTCAGCACGTCGTTGACGCTGGTGGCGCGCCTCACCTGTGCGGGCAGACTCCAGGCCGCGTCGACGGTGATTTCAGGGTCGAATCCAAGCACGTTCATGCCCAGCTTGATGGCTGCGTCGGCCACCATGCAACCCACCTTGCCGAGTCCGACGATGCCCAGGGTCTGGCCCGCCAATTCGTATCCTGCGAATGACTTCTTGCCGTCTTCCACGGTCTGGTCGAGGTCAGGTGACGCGGGATCCAGGCTGGCGACAAAGCGCAACGCCGGCGCGAGCTGGCGTGCTGCCAGCAGCATGCCGGCAATCACCAATTCCTTCACCGCATTGGCATTTGCGCCGGGCGCATTGAATACCGGCACACCGCGCTGGCTCATGGCGTCGACCGGGATGTTGTTGGTGCCCGCACCGGCGCGGGCGATGGCACGCACGCTGGATGGAATCTCCATGGCATGCAGGTCGGCCGAGCGCAGCAAAATGGCGGCGGGCTTCGCGATATCCTTGCCCACGCTGTAGATCTCGGCCGGCAGCCGCGACAAGCCCGACGCCGCGATCTGGTTGACCACCAGGACGCCCAGGCGTTCAGCCATGACTCGCCTCGAATTCCTTCATGTAGGCGACCAACGTCTGCACGCCCTCGATCGGCATCGCGTTGTAGATGGAAGCCCGCATGCCGCCGACGGAGCGGTGACCTTTCAGCTGCAACATGTGGCGCTCCGACGCACCTTTCAAGAAGGCGGCATCCAGTG
>JBBRID010000300.1:0-5217 GCA_038221635.1 Burkholderiales bacterium | reverse complement strand
TCGTCCGGCAGGACTTGCTGGCCGCCAATGGCCACCGGCTGTTCGAAGGCCTCGGCCCGCCAGGCGCACACGATGTCAATGGGCGTGGCGTAGCGCGCGAAAACCGGGAAGCCTTGGTCGGCCACTGCCTGGATGTCGCGGCAGCCGCCATCTACGATATAGCCACGCACGCCCTTGAGCTTCAGGGCCTCGGCCGACAGGCCACCGAACAGCGCACGGGTGTCGTCCTGCGGCTGGCACACCACCACGTGCCCGGCTGGCGCACGTGACAGCAGGCCAGCCCACTCATACAACGAGGTGTGTTTGTCCATCGTCGGATCCGGCCGCCCGCGGATGGTGAACACAGGCCCGGCGGCTTTCATCGTGGGTTCGAGGCCGACGATGGTGCGTGGGAGCACGCGCAGCGCAAGGCCCATGTCTTTCATCACATCGTGCACCACAGAGCTGTGGCAGGCGTTCAAACGGTCGGCAATGGTCACGAAATACCTCCTGCGGATTGATGACTCTTGAACAGTTGTGTTGTTCGTTTTGGGGGCCATTCTCCGACGTTGGACCTTGTCTTGCTTGAAACCGCGTTCCGACCCGGTTGGAGCGGCGACCTACCGCCCGCATGACCGCCGATGGCGCCGCCTCCGGTTCATTGGTTGCGCCGAGTGCTTGGCACCGGCCAGTTGCCTCCGCCTCATATGGGCCGACGGGCCACGATGAACACGCGAATGTCCTTGCGCTTGCTACCGTGCCGCTCGACGGCCTCGATCTCGAAACCGTGGCGCTCGAACGCCGACCGCAGCTGCGCCGCATCAAAGACCAGCAAGTCGGGCGCCTTTCCCAACGCGCGCATCAACGGCACGAGCAGTCGCGGAATGAGCGGATTCATCTCGGCCAGGCAGGGCGTCTTCGAGATGAAGATCCCCCCTGGCTTCAGCGTGGACAGGATCGCCTGGAGCGCAAGGTCGAGATCCGAGACGAGGTGCAACACATTGAATGCCAGCACCGTGTCGTGGCAAGCGTCACCGGACGCTGTGGTCTCGGCGTCTGCCACCCCGAACCGCAATTGCGGCTGCGGTTGTGGTTGCGCCGCCAGCTTCTCGCGGGCGATCGCGATCATCTCGGCCGAGACGTCGGTGGCCAGCATCCGCCGTGTGGATGGCGCCAGCCTCAGTGCAGTGCTGCCCGTGCCGCAGCCGATCTCCAGCACCGTGTGTACGGGCGACAGCAGGGCCTGCACTCGCCGCAACGTGACCTCGTATCCCGCGACATCGGCGATCGGGTCGGCCGCGTACTTCCGCGCCACCCGGTTCCAGAAGCGGGCCTTGGCGGCTGCCGTCGTCGTGTCGCCCGCAGTCGTAGCGGGGTGTGGGATCGGTCGTGGATGCATGAGTAGTGAGGCGGAGCGAAAGGGATGCGCGATGCTATCCATGCGCGGCGCATCTGACATCGCCGAGAATTGCAGACCACTCATGCATCTGCGTATGGATTACCTCGACTGGAACCAACTCAAGGCCTTTCTCGAGACCGCAGAGACCGGCTCCTTCTCTGAGCGATCTGCGGCGGCGTGAAGCCGACATTGCCATCCGCCACGTGAGGCCCGACCAGCCGGATCTCATCGGGCGCTGGATTCGCGAGGCCAGTGCCAGTTTCTATGCGTCGAAGGCCTGGGTGGCCAAGCACGGGCATCCGCGCACGCCCGAGGAGGCCGCGCGGCACGGTTTCGTCGGCGCGGATCGATCGGGCCGCTACCTGGAGTACCTGCGACAACACGGGCTGCCGCTGGATCCCTCCAACTTCGTTTGTTATGCGGAAAATACCTCGTCGAACTGGTCGCTGGTGCGCCAGGGCCTGGGCATCGGCGCGATGATGGACGACATCGCGCGCGACATGCCGGACGTGGTTCGTGTGCTCGATGACGTGCCCCCTGTGCACTTTCCCATCTGGCTGGTGACGCATCGCGAACTGCGCACCGCAAGGCGTATCCGCCTGGTGTTCGACATGCTTGCCAATGCGCTGGGGGCTGAGCCGCAGGCCGCCAGCACGCTCGACACCGAGCGTTAGCGGCAAGTTGGCGCCAACATGTCTTTCACCACGTGTGAACCGTTCGGGGATTGTCGAAACTCATGAGGTCTTGCGACTCGGCCACGCTCGTGATGGCAAGCTGCTGCAGATCCCCGACATCGAAAAAACCGAACCTGAACTCACAATATCACTGATTCTTTCAGGCCGTCGGAATGCCGAAGATCCGGCATCTCACTGAATGATTCAGCAACAACATGGACATCCTGTTCATTTACCTCGCGGCGGACTTCCTGGGAAAACCGGTCTGGATCTGGCTCGCATTCATCGGCATCGCCGTGTCTTTGCTGGCCTTTGACCTCGGCGTATTGCACAAGGGCGACAGCGAGATCGGCGTGCGCGAAAGCCTGCTGCTGTCGGGTGGCTACATCAGCGTGGCGCTCATGTTCGGCGCTTGGGTATGGTGGTACCTGGGCGCGCAAAGCGGCATGGACTACTACACCGGCTTCTTGATCGAGAAGTCGCTGTCGATGGACAACGTGTTCGTCATCGCGCTGATCTTCAGCTTCTTCGCCATCCCGCGGCGGCATCAGCACAGCGCTTTGCCACTCCGCTGCTCCTGACGCCGGTGCTGATCGAGTTCGTCCTGTACTTCGCCCTGGCAGCAATGATCCATCGTTTCCAATACCTGAAATATGCGCTGGCTCTGGTGCTGGTATTCATCGGCTCGAAGATCTTCCTCGTCGGCATGATCGGCAAGATTGCGCCGGTGATATCTCTGACCGTCACCTTCGGACTGATCGCGGGTGGCGTGCTGGTGTCGCTCTGGAAGACGCGCGAGGAAGGCGTTGTTCTGGAGCGCGCATGACAGGTTGCATCTCGCAGCGCCTGCGCCAGGCTGCTGCGGACTTGCCCAGCGAGCGCGTGTCGCTGCAGTCGCTGGCGCAGGCACACGGGTCCGCGACGCAGGGCAGCTTGCTGCTGCTGATGGCGGCACCTTGCCTGCTGCCCGTGCCAGGAGTGGGGACTGTGCTCGGGCTTGGCTTGGCTGCGCTGGCGATCGCCATGTGGCGCGGCCAGACCGCTGAGAATCTTCCAGAGCGGGTGGCCAAGATCGAACTGCCACGCCTCTGGGCGCGGCGCGTGCTGGTGCTGCTGGCAGCGACATACGCTGCGGCAAGCTGCCTGGCGAGATCGCGGCTCACCGGGCTTGCACATGCAGGCAGGCGGTCGTGGACCGCGGCAACGGTGGGGCTGATGGCCACCATCGTCGTGTTGCCGATTCCCTTCGGCAACGTGCTCCCTGCGCTGGCGCTGATGCTCATCGGGTTGGCGCTGGTGTTCCGCGACGGTGTTGCGATGCTCCTTGGCATGGCGGCGGCAGCCTTTGCATTCATCATGACCGCCGGCCTGATGTTGATGGCTTGGTTCTGGGGCGGCGAGTGGATCACGCGCTGGATCGTGGCTTGACTTGCGGCGGTGTCCGGCAGACCAGCGTCCGAAGATAACCCGTCAGACGATCCGCTTCGCCCGGTAATCGGCAATCTGTTCCGGGCTGCGCCCCAGCAGCTCGCGCAGCACGTCGTCGGTGGCATCGCCAAGCGCGGGAGGGGCGCGTTGATAGACCGGTGGCGTGGCGCGCAGCCGCAGAGGACTGGCGATCGTTGCCACGCTGCCGCCTTGCGGCCTTGGCAGATCGACCCGCAGCTCGCGGAACTTGACCTGCGGATCCTCGAACACCTGCTGGTAGTCGTTGATCGGACCACAGGGCACGCCCCGCGCCTCGAACCGTGCGATCCAGTCGGCGGCGCTGCGAGTCAGCATCGTGCGAGCCAGTTCCGGCACCAGGTCGTTGCGGCCGGTGATGCGACCGGTTACCTTGGTCCAGCGTGGATCAGCGGCCAGATCCGGGCGTTCGATGGCGGCGCAATATTGCTGCCACTGGCCGTCGTTGCCCACCGCCACCACGATCTCGCCGTCCTCGACCACGAATACCTGGTAGGGCACCAGGCTGGCGTGCGCGTTGCCGTAACGATGAGGCACCTTGCCACTGGCGAAAAAGCCGGTGACCTGGTTGCCGCCAAGTGCCACGATGCAGTCCAGCAGCGCCATGTCTATGTACTGGCCGACACCGGTCTCGTTGCGGCTGTTCAACGCGGCCAGGATTGCGATCGTCGAATACATGCCGGTCATCACGTCGGCGACGGCGACGCCCAATTTCTGGGGGCCTCCGCCGGGCAAGGCATCGGACTCACCGGTAATGCTCATCAGCCCGCCCAGCGCCTGGAACACGAAGTCGTAACCGGGTTTGTGCGCGCACGGACCAGTCTGTCCATAACCGGTGATCGAGCAGTAGACCAGCCGCGGGTTGACACGCTGCAGGCCGTCGTAATCGAGCCCATACCGCTTCAGGTCTCCGATCTTGTAGTTCTCGATCACCACGTCGCTTTGCGCCGCCAGCTCGCGCACCAGGGCCTGGCCTTGCGGCTGCGCGATGTCCACGGTGATCGAGCGCTTGCCGCGGTTGGCGGCTGCGAAATAGGTCGAGTCGCGGGTCTCCTCGCCGGCCGCGCCCAGGATCCAGGGCGGACCCCAGGCTCGGGTGTCGTCGCCCACGCCCGGGCGCTCGATCTTCAGTACCTCGGCACCCAGATCAGCCAGGTTCTGGCTGCACCAGGGGCCGGCCAGAATGCGAGACAAATCGAGCACACGAATGTGCGACAAGGCACCCACGGCGTCCGCGGGATTGGATTCGGGTCTGGTCAACGGTGTGCCTCCGCTCAGTTGATCGTGACATTTGCTTCGGTGATGACCTTACCCCATTTGTCGATTTCGGCATCCACGAAGGCGGCGAATTTCGGTTGCGTCATCGAACCCGCATCGGCGCCCAGATCAGCGAACTGCTGCCTGATCTTGGCCGACTGCAGCACCGACAGCACATCGGCTGACAGTCGGACCTTCAGCTCCGGCGCCATGCGGCCTGGCGCGTACAAGCCGAACCAGGCGGTCGAGTCCAGTCCCTTCAAGCCGGCTTCGTCGATGGTTGGCACATCGGGCAACGCCGCCGACCGCGTCAGCGAGGTGACGCCGAGTGCGCGCAGCCTGCCGTCGCGCGCCTGCGGCAAAAGGATGGAAAGCGTATCCAGCGCCATCGTCACCGTGCCGCCCATCAGGTCCGTCAGCGCCGCGCTGGTGCCACGATAGGGC
>JBBRID010000299.1:0-5218 GCA_038221635.1 Burkholderiales bacterium | reverse complement strand
CGCGGCATGGCGCTGGTGCTGATCAGCCACAACATGGGCGTCGTCTCCGAGATGGCTCAGCGGGTGGCGGTGATGTACGCCGGGCAGGTCATGGAGGAGCAGGGCGCGCAGAGCTTGTTCAACGCGCCACAACATCCGTACGCTGAAGCGCTGCTGAAGGCCTTGCCCGAACGCAGCGACGGTCAGCATCGGCTGGCGACGATCCCCGGCATGGTGCCGGGCCTGCATGACCGGCCGAGCGGCTGCCTGTTCGAACCGCGCTGTGCCTATGCCGATGCGCGCTGTCGCGCCGAGCGCCCGCTGCTGCGGCCGTGGGAGGAAGGCAGCGTGCGATGCCACTATCCGTTGTCGACCGCCCCGCGACGCACGCGCTTCGACGAGACTGCCATGACGCAGGACGGCGCATGAGGGCCGCGCAGCAGTGACCACCAACATCGTCGTCGAAGCGGTCGATCTGACGCAGACCTACCGAATCAGCCGCGGCGTGTTTCGCGAGCCGGCGCAACTGCGCGCCGTTGGTGGCGTCAGTTTCAGCCTGCAGGCGGGCCGGACCCTGGCGGTGGTCGGCGAGTCCGGTTGCGGCAAATCGACGCTGGCGCGCATGGTTGCGCTGATCGAGGCGCCGAGCAGCGGCGAGTTGACGCTAAATGGCGTCGACGTGGTGCGCGCGACCAGCGAACAGCGCAAGGCGTTGCGGCGCGGTGTGCAACTGGTGTTCCAGAATCCCTATGGCTCATTGAACCCGCGCAAGAAGATCGGTGCGATCCTGCAGGCGCCGCTGGAAATCAACAGCGAGTTGGCGGCGACCGAGCGTGACAAGCGGTCGCGGGAAATGCTGCAGCGCGTCGGTCTGCGCCCCGAGCACCACGATCGCTACCCGCACATGTTTTCTGGCGGCCAGCGTCAGCGCATCGCGATTGCACGCGCGCTGATGCTCGACCCGGCGCTCGTCGTTGCAGACGAACCGGTGTCTGCCCTCGATGTCTCGATCCAGGCCCAAGTGCTCAATCTGCTGGCCGACCTGCAGCAGCAACTCGGTCTGGCGTATCTGTTCATCTCGCACGACCTCGGCGTAGTTCGCCACATCGCCCACGACGTGATGGTGATGTACCTCGGCCTGACGGTCGAGCAGGGCGAGAAGAAAATCTTGTTCGCGCGGCCCTTGCATCCGTACACCCAGGCCTTGCTGGCTTCGACGCCGGGCCTGGCAGGCAGCGGGCCGGGCCGGCAGCGCATCGTGCTCAAAGGCGAACTGCCGTCGCCGCTCGATCCGCCGAGCGGCTGCGTGTTCTCGACCCGCTGCCCGCATGTAACCGACCGTTGCCGAGTGGAACGGCCCTTGCTGCGTGATATCGATGGTCAGCGCGTCGCCTGCCACCATGCCGAAGTGATAGCCGAAATGCGGTAGCCCGAAACCGCACCACCGGATCTACACTGCCGCCACCTGAATCATGTTGTCCTTGAAGGAGAGATGCTGATGAGTGCTTATCTGATCCGTCGTCACCCGGGTCTGCGCCATGTTCTGACGCTTGCCGTCCTGGCCGCTGCAGTTGCTACGCCTGCTGCCGCCAAGACGCTGGTGTTCTGCTCCGAGGGCAGTCCGGAGAATTTCTATCCCGGCGTCAACACCACCGGAACCTCGTTCGATGCCAACAGCCAGATCTACAGCCGGCTGGTCGACTTCGAGGCGGGCGGCACCAAGGTGGTTCCAGGTCTGGCTGAACGCTGGACCATATCGCCCGATGGCAAGGAGTACACCTTCTTTCTGCGCAAGGGTGTGAAGTGGCACAGCAACAAGAATTTCAAGCCGACGCGTGACATGAACGCCGACGACATCATCTTCATGATCGAGCGGCAGTGGAAGGAAGACAACCCGTTCTTCAAGGTCACCAGCGCCAACCACTCCTACTTCAACGACATGGGCATGCCCAAGTTGCTGAAGACGGTCGAGAAGGTCGACAACTCCACCGTGAAGATCACGCTGGAGAAGCCCGAGGCGCCGTTCCTGTCCGGTTTCGCGATGGAATTCGCCGGTGTGCAGTCGAAAGAATACGCCGACGCGATGCTGAAGGCCGGCACGCCCGAGAAAATCGACCAGGAGCCCATCGGTACCGGTCCGTTCTTTCTGGTGCAGTATCAGAAAGATGCGATCGTGCGCTACAAGGCGCACCCGACTTACTGGGCCGGCAAGTCGAAGATCGACGACCTGGTGTTCGCGATCACGCCTGATTCATCGGTGCGCTGGGCCAAGCTTCAGAAGGGCGAGTGCCACGTGATGCCGTATCCGAATCCGGCCGATCTGGATGCGATGCGCAAGGATCCGAAGATCACTGTGCTCGAGCAGCCGGGCCTGAACGTCGGCTATCTTGCCTACAACACGACCAAGAAGCCGTTCGACGACGTGCGTGTTCGCAAGGCAGTCAACATGGCGATCGACAAGAAGGCGATCGTCGATGCGGTTTATCTCGGCACCGGTGTGCCGGCCAAGAATCCGATCCCGCCGACGCAGTGGTCGTACAACGACGCGATCAAGGATGATCCCTTCGATCAGGCAGCAGCCAAGAAGATGCTGGCCGAAGCGGGATTCCCGAACGGCTTCGAGACCGACCTCTGGGCGATGCCGGTGCAGCGGCCCTACAACCCGAACGCGAAGCGGATTGCAGAGCTGATGCAGGCCGATCTGGCCAAGGTCGGCATCAAGGCCGAGATCAAGAGCTTCGAGTGGGGCGAGTACCGCAAGCGCATGCAAGCCGGTGAACACCAGCTGGGCATGCTCGGCTGGACCGGCGACAACGGTGACCCGGACAACTTCCTGCACACGCTGCTCGGCTGCGCGGCCGCCAAGTCGAACGGCTCGAACGTCGCCAAATGGTGCTACCAGCCGTTCGAGGATCTGGTGCTGAAAGCCAAGACGATCAGCGACGCGGCGGAGCGAACCAAGCTCTACATGCAGGCTCAGGTCATCTTCAAGGAACAGGCCCCGTGGTTCACGATCGCCCATGCGGTGCAGTTGAAGCCGATCCGCAAGGAAGTGGTCGGCTTCAAGCTGAGCCCGTTCGGTCGCCACAGTTTCTACGCGACTGATCTGAAAGAGTAATCGGTGCGGCGCGCCCGACTGCTGCCGGGCGCGCCGATGAGGTGAAAGATGCTCGAACTTCGTCCGTCATGCGAGTGCTGTGATCGCGATCTGCCGCCTCAGTCGGGCGAGGCCAGAATCTGTTCGTTCGAATGCACGTTTTGCGCTGACTGTGTCGACACGGTGCTGCACGGCGTGTGCCCGAATTGCGGTGGTGAATTGCTCGTCAGGCCGCGGCGACCACTGGGAAAACTGGCGGCCAATCCAGCCTCGACTCGCCGGGTTTACAAACCAACGGGCTGTGGCAAGGTCAAGGCGCCCTGACCCGATTCGGCCGGCGCCATGTCACCGCTGAAACGGCGGCTTGCCTCGCATCTTGCGCAGTGCGAGAAACGGCAGGCGCAGCATGAACTCCAGCATCAGGCGCAGGTGCATCCAGCTCAGAAGCACGTTGTCTCGGACATAGCGGAAGTGTGAGACACCGCCTTCGTCGGCAGTCAGATAGCGCACCGGCGCGTCGACATTGATCGGCTTGACACCGCGCCATGCCAGCCTGACGACAGCCTCGGTGTCGAAGTCGAAGCGCCGCATCCAGGGTTGGGTATGCATGACGGCGGTCAGCTGGCCGATCGGATAGACGCGAAATCCGTACAGGGAATCAGCGATGCCGGCACCCAGGGTCTCCAGGTTGGTCCACCAGTTCGAGACGCGCCGGCCGCGCACCCGCAGCAGGGGTGCACTGGCGTCGAAGACCGGACGCCCCAACACCATCGCCTCGGTGTTTTCCAGCGATACCTGAATGAAGGACGGGATCAACGCTGCCGGATGCTGGCCATCGGCGTCCATCGTCAACGCGTGCGTGAATCCGGCCGTTTGCGCCGCTTGCAGGCCATGCAGCAGCGCGGCACCTTTGCCCTGGTTGTAGGGAAGCACCAGCAGTTTGAGCCCGTGATCCGTTTGCGCGAGCGCTTGCACCGCGTCTGCAGAGCCATCGGTGCTGCCATCGATGACGACCCAGACGGGCGTCCATTGCGCCCGCGCTTCTCGCACCGTGTCGATCAGCTTGCGTCCGGTGTTGTAGCTCGGGATCAGGACCAGATGCTTCGGTGAACTCATGCCGAACGAGCTTCCGAATGCTCGGCAGCAGTCGACGGCGCCGTTGCCGCCGGTGAACGCACGCCCGCTGCAAAGTAGTGCTCCAGACGGCGCTGCAGATCGTGCGCATCGGCCATCGGCGCAAAACGCTCGCCGAGGCGAATCTTGAAGACAATCGGCAGCGGTGGCAGCCGCCAGATCGGCCAGCCCTTGCCAAGGTAGGGTGAGTCGGTGTCGATGAAGACGGTCTGTATCGGCGCGTTGGCCAGCTTGGCAATCAGTGGCGCCGCGCTGCCGAACGGATTGACCGGACGGCGTGTGGTTCGCGTGCCCTCGGGAAAGATCACCAACTGCCCGCCGTTTCGCAGATCCTGCACCGCCAGCCGCACCATGCCGCGTGCCGAATCGTTGCGGATATACCGCGCCAGCCGGGCCCCTGCGCCGAGAAACACATTGCGCATCAGATCGGCTTTCATGATGCAGGCGCTGCGCGGCAGGCGGGCGACCAGAATCAGCGCATCGAGCATGCTCGGATGATTGGCGGTGATGATCAGACCGGGTTCATCGCGCAGGCAATCCAGTGCCTCGGAGTCGAGTTCGAGAATGCCGGACGCCGAGGCCACAGCCCAGAAGCTGCGGTAGCAACGGCAGATCGCCTGTCGTCCCAGGCGCTTGCCAGTCTCATCGCCGAGCAATGGATGGAGCAGCGCAGCAAGCAGATTCCAGCCCAGCGACATCAGACCCAGGCCGAGCAACAGGCCAAGCAGCAAGGCCGTCGAAGCGAGAGTGCGCGGAACCAGCATGATTTCAATCTTCGACGCTGACCAGGGTCGACGATCGGCTGAACACCCAAGACACTGCGATGCCGATCGACAAGTGGCTGCGTCTGCGCACCAGCGGACTGTCTTCGAAGCTGGCACCGGCGAGGTTGTCGAAGCGCGCGAACGCGCCGAGCCAGCGGTCTCCATCCTTGCGCGAGGCGGCCAGCGTCACCTGCGCGCCGCCATACCCGCCCGATGATCGGTAGGCCGGGCGACTGGCGGTCAT
>JBBRID010000298.1:0-5237 GCA_038221635.1 Burkholderiales bacterium | reverse complement strand
AACCAGGGGATCAACACTGTGGTGGGCGGCAATCTGGGCAGTACCGCGGTGTGCACGGCGATCACCGGCTTTCACGACGCCAACAATGTCTACACCGAGACGCCGCTCAATGTCGGTGCAGTCAATGGCAGCATTTTCTGCGCCCCACCAGCACCGGGCACTGCGACCTCGATGGCGATCGCCACCCAGGCGCGAGCCGATGCACAGACGGCCTTCAACGACTTGGCCGCCCTGCCGCCGGGCAGCGACCCTGGCGCCGGCCAGCTCGGTGGCCTGATCCTGCCGGGCGCGGTCTACACCGCTGCCGGCGGAACCTTTGCGATCACCAGCGGTGACCTCACGCTCGACGGGCAAGGCAATCCGAATGCGGTCTGGGTCTTCCAGGTCGGTGCGGCGCTGACGGTGGGCCAACCGGCTTTGCCCAGGCGGGTGGTGCTGATCAATGGTGCACAGGCGAGCAAGGTGTTCTGGCAGGTCGGCGCGGCCGCACGCATCGAAGACGGCAGCGTGATGGTGGGCACCATCATCGCCAATGCCGGGGTGACCATCTCGACCGCCGGCCAGACCGCTCAGACCACCCTGATCGGGCGGGCCATCGGCCTGATTGCCTCGGTGACGATGGTCAACACCACCATCGTGGCCCCCTGAGCGCAGCACACCCCGAATACATCGCGCATATCACCGAGCGGCTGGCTGGCGAACCGGCTGCGCCTTGGCGCAGCCGGGGCAGTTCACAACGCGAAGCCGTTTGCCCTTGCCTTCAACCACAGATCGTGGAAGCGCCCGCCCGGCAGATCGCTCGTTATGCCTTGCGCGGTCTTTTGATCCGGGCTCGACGTTGGCGACAACAGGCCCGGACAGGCGGTTTCCGGATGCTCGGCGACCACCGGCAACGCAACCCGGTCGGCCCGCGGCGGATTGGCAAAATCGAGCGCATAAGCCAGGTTCAGCGTGATCGGATCGCTGCCGCGAACGCCGAGCGGCGACGAGCCGAAACGCCAGGCCAGCAGTTTGTGGATCGAACTCGGGTCGAACGGGAACCGGGACACCACCCGGCGCGGGACACGCGGGCCGAACAGCAGACAAGGCACACGAAAGCCGAGCCGGCCGTCGTTGCCGAGCGCGGACTCGGCGGCCGACACCGAACGTTTGTGCGGCTCGACATGGTCGAAGAAGCCGCCCCATTCGTCGTAGACGATGATCATCAGCGTTGAGCCCCAGTTCGGGCTCGCGCGCAAGGCGGCGTAGACCTTGCTGACAAAGGCCTGGCCGTTGCGCACATCGGAGTGCGGGTGGTCGTCATTCGAGGTGCCCGACGATGCACCGCCGAATTGTGGATCGACCATCGAGAACGCCGGCAGCGTGCCCGCCGCGGCCTGGGCATAGAACTCGTCGATCTTTTTCGACAAGCCGTTGTGACGCACGCCATACAACGCGGTGAAAGGAGCGTCATGGTAGTAGTAATTCGCGCTGACGGCTTTTTCTGCCAGCCGGTCCCAGATCGTCGGCAACGAAGAGGTCAGCACCGAATTGTCGAGACGGTCGGTCTGCCCGCTGTGCATGTACAGGCGGTTCGGGTAGGTCTCGGACAGGAGGCCGCTGAAATAGTAGTCACACACCGTATATTCGGCCGCCGCAGCGCGGTAGAACTCGAGATCCTGCTCACGGAAATAACCGATCGGCAGGCGGTCGCCGCGCGTCTTGTCGGTGTCAGCAGTCAGCAGCCAGCCGTTCATCTTGCCGCTGGCGAGATTGGTCCGGCCCGCTTCGTAGCTGTGGTTGGGGTCAGCCAAGCCGCAACTGGCGAATCTGTAGCCGGGTTCCGCCGCCAGCGCAAACATCGCGTGTTCATCACCGAACGCATCGGACAGCTTGACGCCGGCGGGCAAGCCCTCGCTGCCCTTGACCCAGCCCAGAAAATGGTCGTACGAGCGGTTCTCCATCGTGACGACGACGACATGATCGACGCCCGATGCGGCAGGGTCGGGCAAGGCGGGGCGTTGCAACGCATATCGCAAGCCTGTCGTCGATCCAGGCAGCTTCGGTACCACCGAGCCGCCAGGATCGTCATTGCCCTCGTTACCACCCCCGCCACAGCCGGCGAGCGCCATGCCGCCAGCGCCTGCGGCGATTCCGGCAATGAATCCGCGCCGGTCAAGCCGCGTCGGGTGAGGCTGGTTTCGTTTCATTCGACTTCTTTCGTGGCTGGGGGATGAACCACGGGCGGCCGCGCAGAACTCGCGACACGCCCGATGTCGCAGCGCCGCCCGAGAGACCGTCACGACGGCTCGCAGTGAGCTGCAATGGTCAACGGTTCAAGCGCCTTGCCGTGTCGGAACGGTTCGAACGACGCCGTAGGAAGATCACCTGTCCAGAAGGCTGGGGTCCGTGGCAACGACACCCGCACCACTGGCTTCGGCCGCGTCACGCAGCGGCGCATCCACCGTCGCCACCGGAATCTGCAGTCGCAATGCAAGCTCGAGATAGGCCGCGTCGTAGCTGCTGAGGCCGAAGCGAAGCGCCAGCGCCAGGATTTCGCCCGACCGCACCGGCTGGCGGTCAACAATGATCGGTAGCGAACCAATGCGCTGCAAAATTTCTTGCGCGCCTTGCGCTGTGAGGCGTTGCTTCAGGCAAGCCGTGCGCAGCACATTGGCCAGTTCCAGCTCCCACAGCGGTGGGACGACTGCCTCATCTCCCTGAAGGCGCCGTGCGATCGCCTCCGTGTAGTCGGTCGTCTGGCTCGCGAGGAACCAGCCACATGTGACCGAGTTGTCGAGCACGAACGGCATGCTCAGTCACGCCCTTCAGCGATGATCTCCGCGAGCGGCGCATCCAGACTAACGCCTTGCCGCTGGGTACGCAACAACTCGAAGGTCGCCGCAACGCGCTGGCGCTGGCTTGCCGCCGCACGACGCGGCGCGGTGGCCGGCACCAGCCGCGCAACGGCAACGCCGCGGCGGGTGATCGTCACCTGATCACCCTGTTCAACCGCGACGAGCAGTTCAGACAGCCGGGTCTTGGCTTCGAAGACCGGCACTTCCCTTATGGTCATCCCGTTCCTTCGAGTTGGTTAGCCAGATGTCAGTTTAACCTTTCCGACCCAAGCCTGCTAATGCGGGATTGAAGCTGACGCGCGACACTGCGGTTCATGCAAGCCACCGCACTGCGAGAGGGCGACGGCGTGAACTACGCAAGTGCAGCCGCCTAATCAGAAGTGGGCCCGCGCCCCAGCGGGCGCGCACGGTTCGCCATCGCACAGACGAACAGGGCCTGGCCGATTAAAGTGGTGGTCCCGTTGGCGGGTTACACGGTCGCACCGGAGGTCCAGGCGATGACATCAATCGTGAATTGCGTGGCCTACCGAAATGGCAAGCCCCTCGGCGACATCTCCATCGATGAGCTCAGCGAAGTCATCAAGCAGCCCGACACCTTCGTGTGGCTGGGCCTGCACGAGCCGGACGACTCGCTGTTGATCAAGATTCAGGGCGAGCTCGGTTTGCATGAACTCGCCATCGAGGACGCCCACCACGCCCACCAGCGGCCCAAGATCGAGGCCTACAGCAACTCGCTCTTCATCGTGCTGAAGACGGCACAGCTGGAAGCGGGCCAGGTGGTCTACGGCGAGACGCACCTGTTCGTCGGCTCGAACTTCCTGGTATCCGTGCGGCACGGCGCCTCGACCAGCTACGCGCAGGTTCTGCAGCACTGCGAAGACGGCACGAAAGGCCTTCACAAGGGGCCCGGATTCGCCCTCTATGCGGTGCTGGACTTCGTTGCCGACAACTACCAGCCGATCGTGGCGCAATTCGAGCGGGACTTCGAAGCCATCGAGACCGACATCTTCAAGGACCAGTTCGACAGGCTGGTGATAGAGCGGCTATACGCCCTGAAGCGCCATCTGCTCGAGTTGCGCAATGCCGCCCTGCCCGTGGCAGAAATCAGCGCGGAACTGATGCGCCTGCACGAAGACCTGATCCCGAAGGAGTTGCGCGCTTATTTCCGTGACATCCAGGACCACGTCTCCCGGCTGGTGGGGCTCATCGATGGAATGCGCGACATGCTGACGACGGCCATGCAGGTAAACCTGGCCCTGGTGGCGAACAACCAGAACGAGGTGGTCAAGCGTCTGGCAGGCTGGGGCGCGATCCTGGCCATCCCCACCGTGATCTTCAGCCTGTACGGCATGAACTTCGAGTGGATGCCAGAGCTGAAGTGGCGTGCTGGGTATCCGGTGGCCGTGGGTGTGACCCTGCTGAGTTGTGTCTTTGTCTACCGCCGCCTGCGTCGAGCCGGATGGATCTAGCCCGTATGCAATCACAGCGCGGCCGGCCGACGCCGCTGGTTCTTTGGCGATCAGGCGCGCATTCTCGGCCTGAAGGGCAGCAACGTCAGATGGCTCAGTCATCGTCGACGTCGCCTGGTCAGCAGACTGCCGGTGAGCCGTATCGCATCAGCCATCGTGACTCGTCCAAATTCCCGGAAGCTGGCCGACCATGGCATGCGAAAGGCGAGGGCCCAGGCTCGGATTGCAGTTTTTCCAGGACGGTTTCGACCGGCACCGAAACGCCTGTCCAGTGGTATTCCTCGGAAGCAGCTTGTGCCCGAGCTCAGCGCACGCAACTCTGGCTCGACGCGGATTTAGGGTTGATTTAGGGTGAGACGGCGGACTTCATGACAGAAATGTATTGCGTGCGAGTTACACCCGCACTGAACCCCTCGGGTGTGCCTTTTCATCACGACGGCAGAGGCGTTCGTCGATCAGAAGCTTGCGCACGGAGTGCTGCTGAGCGCGTGATAGTCTGCGCACGCACGCGCTTGTTGGCGCGGCGCAAGCAAGCAAGATGGATATCGGAGGCGGCAGAGGTGGTGGATATCAAAAAGGGCGTGCTGAGCTTCGGCTCGATGACACTGCTTGTCGGCGGCTTGGCGCTGGTGGGCTTGTTAGTCTGGGGCTGGAAGACCGGACAGGAACTGCCGCTGTGGCCAGCATTGCTGGTCGCGGCCGTCAATGTATTTGGCGCCGTCAAGCTCGTGATGGAAACGAGGGCAAAAAAAGCGGCGCGGCAGGCCGCTACGGCCGCGGCGGCGCAGCCTCAACCCATGGGCTGGAATTTATCCAGCGCCGTGGGCTGGCACGGGTGTGGTGGGCGGTGATCGCTATCGGCGCCTGGGGATGCGGCGAGCGAGCCGCGCACGATCCCTTTGCACTGATGGAAGGCCAAGGCATCTACAAG
>JBBRID010000297.1:0-5276 GCA_038221635.1 Burkholderiales bacterium | reverse complement strand
GCCGGCCCTGGTCGTCAACTATTTCGGCCAGGGGGCGATGCTTCTGGCGCATCCGGAGAACGTCAAGAACCCGTTTTATGAAATGGCGCCAAGCTGGGCCGTCTATCCGTTGATCGGGCTGGCCACCTGTGCAACCGTGATCGCGTCGCAGGCCTTGATCACCGCCGCTTTTTCGGTGACCAAGCAAGCGATCCAGCTCGGCTATCTGCCGCGCCTTCGGGTCACGCACACCTCGGTCACGGAAACGGGTCAGGTCTATGTGCCGTTCGTCAACTGGAGCCTTTACGTGGCCATCGTGCTGGCGGTAGTCGCGTTCGGTTCGAGCAGCAAACTGGCTGGCGCCTATGGCATTGCGGTGACCATCGACATGCTGATCACGACCACGATGACCTTCTTCGTGATCCGCTACGGCTGGAAATATCCATGGTTCCTGTCGTTTGCGGCAACCGGTTTCCTGTTTGCTGTCGACTTGACCTTCTTTGCGGCGAACATCGTCAAGATCTTCGACGGTGGCTGGTTTCCGATCGTCATCGGTGCGGCGATGTTCATGCTGATGATGACCTGGAAGCAGGGCCGTCGGCTGATGCGCCAACGCTTGCGTGAGGATGCAATTGACCTGGAAAGCTTTCTCAGTGCGGTCTTCGTCAGTCCGCCAGTACGCGTGCCGGGAACTGCCGTCTTTCTGGTCAGCGAGCAGGGCGTGACGCCGAATGCGCTGATGCACAACCTCAAGCACAACAAGGTGCTGCACCACACAAACCTGTTTGTCACCGTCAAACACCACGAGGTGCCGTGGGTCGGCTTCGACAAACGCTGCGAAATCATTCCGATGGGCCGCGATTGCTGGCAGGTCAGCCTGCATTTCGGTTTCAAGAACGAACCGGATGTGCCTCTCGCCCTGAAGCTGCTGAGCAGCAGGGGTGTTGCCGTTGATCCGATGGACACGAGTTATTTTCTGTCGCGCGATATCGTGATCCCGACCCTTGGCAAGGGCATGTCGATCTGGCGCGAAAAGATCTTTGCGAGCATGCACCGCAATGCATCCGCCGCCGCCGATTTCCTTAGTCTGCCAGCCAATCGCGTTGTCGAATTGGGCTCCAAACTTGAAATCTGAACTTCGTCAGCCGGATGCGCGAAATCTCGAGCCGGACAACGTCATCGCCGCAACGCTGACCTGGCTCGACAAGGCCGTGATCGGCCTCAACCTGTGCCCGTTCGCCAAGGCCGTGCGGGTCAAGGATTCGATTCGACTGGTTTGCAGCGATGCGCGCAGCGAAGACGATTTGTACGCTGACCTGCTGAGCGAATTGAAGCTGCTGGCGGCCGCTGACCCGCGGCAGATCGAGACGAGCCTGCTGATCCATCCGCATGTGCTCGGCGACTTTCTCGACTACAACGATTTTCTCGAGCGCGCCGATCGCTGCCTCGGCGAACTCGATCTGGAGGGCGTTGTCCAGATCGCCAGCTTCCATCCGCATTACCGGTTTGCGGGCACTTCGGCGCATGCGATCGAGAACCACACCAATCGCTCGCCTTTTGCGCTGCTGCATCTGCTGCGCGAGAGCAGCATCGAGCAAGCTTTGGCGAGTTTCCCCGATGCCGCGTTGATCTATGAACGCAACATCGACAATCTGCGGCGCCTCGGGCCGGCCGGTTGGCGTCGCTTGTTCGAAGCCTGATCGGGCGCGGCGGCCGCGCCCGATTTGTGCAACAGTGCGGTGTGATGCAGGCCTTCTTCGCGCTTGAGATCCATCGACACTTCAAATCGAACCATGAAACTTCTGTTTATCGCAGATCCCATCGAACGATTCAACACCGCGAAAGACACGAGCTTCGCGATGATGCGCGAGGCGGCCGCCCGCGGGCATCAGTTGCTGGCTTGTCAGGCAGGCGATCTGCACTGGCAGCGCGGCGGCGAAGTGATGGCAAAGGTTCGCCCGATCCGATTGACCGCCGCCGCGATAGCATCCACCGCCGGCGACCGGGTCACCCACTGGTTCGACGACGAGCAGTCGGAACCGCTGCAGCTGCCACTGTCGGCTGCCGACGCGGTGTTGATGCGCACCGACCCGCCATTCGATCTGGAATATCTCTACGCCACGCACCTGTTGTGCCACGCAGAGCGCGGCGGTGCGTGTGTCTTCAACAGCCCGCAGGCCTTGCGCGATCATCCGGAGAAGCTGGCCATACTCGAGTTCGCCGAGTTTGCCGGCCCGACGCTGGTGACGCGCAGTGCGGCCGACATCCGGCAATTTCACGCCGAGCACCGCGACATCATCCTGAAGCCGCTCGATGGCATGGGCGGGGCCGGAATCTTTCGCGTCGGCCTGGATGGCCTGAACCTCGGCAGCATCATCGAAACGCTCAACCGGGACGGTGCTCAATCGGTGATGGTGCAACGTTATCTGCAGGAGATTGCGCAGGGCGACAAACGCATTCTTTTGATCGACGGCAAGCCGATTCCGCACGCGCTGGCCCGCATTCCGCAGGGCAGCGAAATCCGCGGCAACATGGCGGTCGGAGGCAAAGGCGTTGCTCAGCCGTTGTCGCAGCGCGATCGTGAAATTGCCGAGCAGATCGGCCCGGTGCTGGCTGCGCGCGGGCTGTTGCTGGTCGGGCTCGACGTGATCGGCGACAGCGTGACCGAAATCAACGTCACCAGCCCGACTGGGTTCCAGGAAATCATGAAGCAAACCGGGTTCGATGTTGCGAAAGTATTCGTCGATTCGCTGGAGGCAGCAGTCGGCACCTGCGGCCACTGAGAGGGAGCGCCGGCGCGATATCCGCTCGCGGTCGATAATCGGGGGCTTCGCTTCCGAATGTTTCCATGGCCCTGCTGTCCCTGTCCAACGCCCAACTCGCTTTCGGCCATGTCCCTCTGCTGAACAGCGCTGCCTTCTCGCTGGAAGGTGGCGAGCGGCTTGGCCTGATCGGCCGCAACGGCGCGGGCAAGTCGTCGCTGCTGAAAGTGCTGGCCGGCCTCGAAAAGCTCGACGACGGCCTGTTGCAGATGACGCAGGGGCTGCGCATCCGCTATGTGCCGCAGGAACCCGTGTTCAAGGCCGAACAAAGCGTTTTCGAGGTCGTCAGCGAGGGCGTTGCTGAAGCCAGGGCGGTACGCCAGCAGTACGAGGAACATGCCGAAGGCGTCGATCTGGATGCCTTGCAGACGCAGATCGAGTCGCTCGATGCCTGGACCTGGGAGCAGCGTGTCGAAACGACTCTGGCCCGCCTGCACCTGGATGGTGACCGGCCGATCGTCGAGCTGAGCGGTGGCATGAAGAAACGGGTTGCGCTGGCTCAAGCGCTGGTCGCGGTGCCAGAGATCCTGTTACTGGACGAGCCCACCAACCACCTCGACCTCGATTCGATCGCCTGGCTAGAGGAACTGCTTCGCGGCTTCAACGGCGCGGTGATGTTGATCACCCACGACCGTGCTTTTCTGGATGCCGTGGCCACCCGGATCATCGAACTCGACCGCGGCCAGATTCGCAGCTATCCCGGCAATTTCACCGCCTACGAGCGTCTGAAAGAAGAGCAGATGGCCTCGGAGGTGCTCGCCAACGCGCGCGCCGACAAGCTGCTGGCTCAAGAGGAGGTCTGGATCCGCAAGGGCGTCGAAGCCCGGCGCACCCGCAGCGTGGCCCGGATCGAACGCTTGACCGTGCTTCGCGAGCAGCGCCAGGCCCGGCGGGATTCGCTCGGCCAGGTGCGCCTGGAGGTCGACTCGGGTGCGCAGAGCGGCAGAATCGTCGCCGAGTTGAAAGATGTCGTGATGAGCTTCGGCGATGGCAGTGAACGCCGCAACATCGTCGACGGCTTCAACGCCACCATCCTGCGCGGCGACAAGGTCGGCCTGATCGGGCCGAACGGCGCCGGCAAGACGACGCTGCTGAAATTGATCCTCGGCGAGTTGAAGCCGACGGGCGGCAGCGTGCGCCAGGGGACGCGGTTGGAGGTGGCGTATTTCGACCAGATGCGTGCCGGGCTGAACCTCGACGCGACGCTGGCTGACACCATCAGCCCGGGCAGCGAGTGGGTCGAATTTGCTGGCCAGCGAAAACACGTGATGAGTTATCTCAACGATTTCCTGTTTTCGCCCGAGCGGGCCAATTCTCCGGTGCGCACCTTGAGCGGCGGCGAGCGAAACCGGGTATTGCTGGCTCGGCTTTTCGCCTTGCCTGCCAATGTGCTGGTTCTCGACGAGCCGACCAACGACCTCGATATCGATACCCTGGAATTGCTGGAGGAATTGCTGCAGAACTATGGCGGCACGGTTTTCCTGGTCAGCCATGACCGTCGATTTCTCGACAACGTCGTCACCAGTACGATTGCCTGGGAAGGTGATCCGGCCTTTGGTGGGCAACCGGGCCAATGGCGTGAGTACGAGGGCGGATACGAAGACTGGGCGATCCAGCGGGCCCGTGCGCAATCGCTGCGCAGTCAGGCAGCGGCCGCCGACAAAGGGCGAGCGGCGCAGTCGAGAAGCGATGGCGTGAAGGCAGTCGACGCTGTGGCCGTGCCGCAAAAGCGGGCCAAGCTCAGCTACAAGGAGCAGCGCGAACTCGACGAACTGCCGGGCCGCATCGAGGCACTGGAGGCCGAGCAGGCGGCGCTGACCGCCTTGCTTGCCGACCCAGCCATCTATGTTTCGGACGCCGCGAAAGCGGCCAGCGCGCAACAACGCTGTTCACAGATCGACGACCAGCTGTTGGGCGCACTCGAGCGCTGGGAAGCGCTGGGAAACCGAAAATGAACGAAGTGGGCGCTGCGGGAATCAGTTGCCCGCAGGGTCAGCAGCTTGCGTGGCAGACTGGCTCGCTCAGTGCGCGCGGCGCCTGACGGCTGGTGCCCCGCCGCCTTGCCGTTCGATGTGACGGAACGTGATTCGACCTTTGCTCAGGTCGTAGGGTGACATTTCGAGCGAAACGGCATCTCCGGCAAGAATCCGGATGTGGTGTTTTTTCATGCGGCCCGAGGTATAGGCAACCAATTGGTGGCCGTTTTCGAGCGTGACGCGAAATCGCGAATCTGGCAGCACCTCGGTGACGGTGCCTTGCATTTCAATCAATTCTTCTTTGGCCAAATGGGGCTCCTGAGCTGGCGTGAAACAGAAAGCCCATCACACGGCAGCCGAGTATCATATCTGACGGCCCCGAAAAATGCACGCCAACTGGTGTGGGCCGGTTTGCCGGGCTGGGTTGTCAATCCCTGCGCAGGCGGCTTCGCGCGGTATCGAGCGCCTGCCAAAAACGGGCATCCTGGGTGCTGGCGAA
>JBBRID010000296.1:0-5278 GCA_038221635.1 Burkholderiales bacterium | reverse complement strand
TTGTTGAACGCGGCGGGGTTGCGCAGCGAACCCATCATGTCGCTGCCGTCGGCGACCGGCTGCAGACGCAAGGCGAGGCTGACCGCCGCGCCACCGCTCGAGCCACCTGCAGAGCGCGCCGGATCCCAGGCATTTCCGGTGCGGCCGAACACCGGGTTGTAGCTGTGCGAACCGAGGCCGAACTCGGGCACATTGGTCTTGCCGATCACGATGCCGCCGGCCGCTTTCATGCGCGCCACCATCAGGCTGTCCTGCGTCGGCACCTGGTCAGCGAACAGCGGCGAGCCAAGCGTCGTTCGAATGCCGGCGGTGGCTGCCAGATCCTTGATCGCCATCGGGAAACCATGCATCCAGCCACCCGAACGCCCCTGGGCCAGTGCGGCGTCACAGCCATCGGCCTGCGCCAACAGCAACTCGCGCGGCTGGAGACTGACAACTGCATTGACACGCGGGTTGAACAGCTCGATGCGGTTGAGATACGCCGTCATCACCTCGCGGCAAGAAAGCTCGTGCGCGTGAATTTTCTCGGACAACGCACAGGCGTCGAATCGACTCAGGGTTTCCTCATCCATGGCGGCACAATCCGGAGCTGCAGGGGGGCAATTCGGGGCAAATTGTCGGTTGAATTGGGGGCCTATCAGGGTTTGCCGAGCAAGGATCATCCCGACGGGAGCACAATAGGGGCTGTGCACCGCGAGCATCTTGCTTGTTTTTCTTGCACCGAAACACAACCAGAAGCGCCATGGCCACCCGCAATTCCACCTCTTCTCCCGCCGCCGAACCGACCAAGCTGCGCCAGACCCAGGCTGAGTATTCGGCTGCTCGCCCGATGGGCGAGCCGGGCATCAAGCCAATGCTGTCGAGTTCGAAGATGTATGTCTGTCGGCGTTGCCAGGCAAACTTCAAGACCGGCGATGGCAAGCCCGATCCGCGCCTACGCGGCCTCGGCAAGTGCAACGCCTGCCTGGGCGCGATCCCGGCTGCCGCCTGAGCGCCTGCCTTCGCTGACCGCCACACCGGACCGAGGTCCGGTGCGTGCGCTCAGCGTTTGGCCTTGGGAGCCAGTGCGCCGCATTCGGCGGCCAGCCATTTTCCGGATTGGCTCATCTGCATGCGTTCGGGCTTGCCGGCAACCACCGTCGTGATCGTGAAGTCGCCCGTATAAGCGGTCGGGCTCAACAGGCGGAGCGTGCCCTCGCCGCTTGACGGCGGATCCCCCTTGCACTGGAACGCTACCGTCCAGACTGCGCCATTGCGCTTCACGTCCTGCGTGCAGCCGTCCTGCTGAGGAAACTCGTTGCGCGCGGCATCCTCCTTGGTCATGCAGACCTTCACGCTGTTGCCTTTCGGCCCCATCGCGATCCCCTGATCGGCCATCATCTTCTCCATCATCTTGCGCTGTTCGGCCGGCAGATTGGCCATCTGCTGCTGAGCTTGCGCCATCGCTGCTGCAGCCTGGCCACCGCCTTTCATGCTCATGCTGTGCTCCCACAAGCCAGGGCGCAGCTGATCGGTCTGAGAAAAGACAGGACCGGCCACACAGGCACCGGCCAACAGGGCACAAACATGCAACTTCATTCTGAACACTCCGAGAGGTCGACGGAAAAATGCGAACGATCCCGCTGAGACAGGGCTTATTTTGTCCCGAACAGCCGATCGCCCGCATCGCCGAGACCGGGAACGATGTAGCCATGCTCGTTCAGCTCGCGATCGATGGCCGCCGTATAGACCGGCACATCGGGGTGTGCGTCGTGGAAATTTTTCAGACCCTCGGGGGCAGCGAGCAGGCAGACGAAACGAATCGACTTCGGCCGCGTTTCCTTCAGCCGGTCGACCGCTGCGACCGCTGAATTGCCGGTCGCCAACATCGGATCGAGCACGATAACGTCGCGCTCGTGCATGTCGTGCGGCATCTTGAAGTAATACTCGACCGCCACCAGTGATTTCGGATCGCGGTACAGACCGACATGTCCGATGCGCGCACCGGGCACCACGGTCAGCATGCCGTCGAGAAAGCCTGCACCGGCACGCATGATGCTGACGAAGACGGTCTTCTTGCCGTCGATCACCGGCGCTTTCATCGCCTCCAGTGGGGTCTCGATATCGATCAACTGGGTCGGCATGTCGCGCGTGACCTCGTAGGCCATCAACATGCTGATTTCTCCGAGCAGGCGGCGAAAACTGCTGGTGCTGCGTTCTTTCTGACGCATCAGGGTCAGCTTGTGCTGAATCAGTGGGTGGTCGACGTGGATCACTGAGGCGGTCATCGATGGCTTCCGGGCGGGCTTGGTGTGGTGGCGACTATTCTCAGAAAACCGTGCCGTCGCTGTCGATCAGCAACGGCGGCGCACCGTCGCGCAGCTGCTTGGCAAGTTCGCGGCCAGCAGCCCAGGTGCCGCCTTCGAGAATGCAGGTCAGCGGCAGTTGCTCGGCACTGCGTTGCAGGCGCTGGCGGATCAGCGGCGCCAGCTCGTCGATCAGGCTGACCGTCAACGCGCGCCATTCGACGATGAATTCGTCCTTCGGCGCCCAGCGGCGACGCAGCAGCCGCGGGTCGCGCGGGACGATGACGCCGCCATCGAGCAGCAGCCCGCCATTCCGGTATTCGGGCAGCGCCGTCAATGAATCGAGGTTCTCGAGTTCGATTCCGGCCCACTGCAAGGGTTCGAACAGCGAGTAGCTGAGCCATTGGCTGAGCTTGTGAAATGGCACCAGACCGGCCGTCGTCCCGTGGCGGCCGGCCTGCGCCGACTCGCCGCCGGCCCATGGATGGGGCCAGACGTCGCCGAGCGGCACGCCATGCAACACGCTGCCGTTGCGCCAGATCGGCGCGAACAGATCGAGCACGGTGCGCAGCACCTGGTCAGCCCCGACGCGGTGTGGCGATTTGCCGGCACCGGTCAGCAAATCGTACAAGAGCGCCGGGCGGGCTCGTTCGAGGTCACCAGCCGAACGCGCCGCCAGCGCATTGCCAAGCCGGTTCAACAGCTCGACACGGCCATCCAGGCCGACCAGCGGATTTTCGGCGCTGACCTGGAACGCATGCTTCAAGGCCGTGATGTCGAGCCGCTGCAATGCGGCGGCATCGACTCGCAGGGGATCGTCCTTTGCGTCCGAGAACAGACCTTCCGAAAAGGCATGCCAGCTGGCCACCGCCAGGCCTTCGGAACGGCTGAAATGCTGTTCGGTGTCGGCCTCCAGATAACGCCAGCCGGCGCCGGCACCGGCATCGAGCAGGACACTGACGACGGTGAGGTCGATCCGAGCTTTTGCGATCGATTCGATGCTGCGTTCGGCAAGCCGCGAGTCCATCAGCCGCTTGCGGTCGACACCTCCAACCCCGAAATGCCGCCAGCGGCTGTGCATCGGGATGTTCAAGTCGGGCCAGGCCGCCCGCGTGACAGCCTCCACCTGCCCCACGACAAAATCGAAGCGGTCACGATCGATCCTGAAATACGGCGAGCTGTTGCTGCCGACCGCCGCAGTGATAGCGGCGCAACGCGCGCGAATCGTCGCCGGATCGCGCAGCACCGCGAGCGCATCGGGGCCATGACGCACTCGTTCGGCGGGCAGCGCGGCGGCGTCGGCCGGATCGGTGACCGGGGCCCTCGTGGTATCACTCAAGGCTTCGCCCCTTGGTACCGGCCAGCTCCGCCGCGCTTGGAACAGCCTTGTCGGTGAAATAGCCGGCTGCGATCTTGGCCTCCATCTCGACCTTGGCATCGGCTGGCACCAGCTCGTCGGGGATCTTGATTCTGTCGCCGACGGCGATTCCGCTGTGGGTGATCGCGTCGTATTTGTCGTTGCTCATGCTGACCAGTCGGTGGATTTTTCGGATGCCGAGCCAGTGCAGCACGTCAGGCATCAACTCCTGAAAGCGCATGTCCTGGACGCCGGCGACACATTCGGTGCGCAGGAAATATTTGTCGGCGCTGTCGCCGCCGATCTGGCGCTTTCTAGCGTTGTAGACCAGAAACTTGGTCACCTCGCCGAGCGCCCGACCTTCCTTGCGACTGTACGAGATCAGTCCGACACCGCCGGCCTGGGCGCCGCGGATGCATTCTTCGATGGCGTGAGTCAGATAGGGCCGGCAGGTGCAGATGTCCGAGCCGAATACATCCGAGCCATTGCATTCGTCGTGTACCCGCGCAGTCAAGGTGACCGACGGGTCGGCCAGATCGCGCGGGTTGCCAAAGATATAAAGCGTCTGCCCGCCGATCGGCGGCAAGAAGACCTCCAGATCGCTGCGCGTCACCAGCTCTGGGTACATGCCGCCGGTTTCTTCAAACAAAGCCCGGCGCAAGACACCCTCTTCGACCTTGAAACGCTTGGCCACTCCCGGCAGCCACCAGACCGGTTCGACGGCAATCTTGGTGACGGCCGCCGAACTGTCTTCGAGCAGCACGCGGCCATCGACCTGCAAGCGCTGGAACGCCAGCGCCTGCTTGATCTCGGGCAGATGCACGTGCGCCTTGGTAACGGCGATCGTCGGACGAACGTCGTAACCCTGAGCCAGAAAATCGGCGAAAACGTTCTGCACCGAAGCGCCCCAGGGGTCGATCGATACGATCTTCTCGGCGTCGCCCCACTGCGGATTCGGGCCGATCAGGTCGGTCGGCGAGGTGTTTGTCAGGTCGGCACGGTGACCCTTGATCAGGCTGCCGGCGGCGACCGCCAGCGCACGGTAGACCCCATAACTGCCGCTGTGGCTGCCGATCACGTTGCGCTGGCTGCGATTGGTTGTCGAACCGACCACCGGGCCGCGCAGCAGGGCATCTGCCGCGCCCCAGATGATGGCCGGAGCCCCGCCGCTGCCTTGCTGGCCCGGATGTGATGTCAGGCGGATATGTTTGCTTGGAACGGTATCTGTCGCCATGGGCTGTGCATTGAACTGTAAATAGGCCGACTGTAGGCGCTTGCGCGCTCAGCGCTCACCTTTTCGATAGGGTTTCATCAGGGCCTGCGGATAAGCAGCGCGCCGCGCGACCAGGATCAGCGCCAGGATGCTCAACACATACGGCAGCATCAGATACAGCTGATACGGCAGCTCAAGCCCGAACAGCCCTGCACCAGACTGCTGCAAGCGCAATTGGAGCGCATCGAAGAACGCGAACAACAGTGCGCCGATCAGCGCCTTGGCCGGACGCCACGAAGCGAAGACGACCAGCGCGACGCAGATCCGTATGATTTTTTTCCGGATCTCTATGAGCAAAATCTTCATATTGATCTTTTAACTTATAAGCCTCAAATTCTTCGATATTCTTTTCAACAATAACTA
>JBBRID010000295.1:0-5305 GCA_038221635.1 Burkholderiales bacterium | reverse complement strand
GAGGCCGGCCTTCTCGGCCTTGGACCAGGACGCACCGCCCTTGCGCAGGCCGACCGTCACCTTGATACCCGAGTCGTTCAGGTTCTGCGCGTGCGCATGACCTTGCGAACCGTATCCGATGATGGCGACATTCTTGCCCTTGATCAGGCTCAGGTCAGCGTCTTTGTCGTAATAAACTTTCATGTCGTTCTCCAGAAAAATAGGTTGATGGAGGATCAAGCAGCCGCCGCGGATCCGGCTTTGCCGGTCCGCCAGCGGCGCCCCCTTGAGGGGGTGCGCCGAAGGCGCTACGGGGGTGGGTGTAACTAAATCCTAAGAATGCGTTCGCCGCGGCCGATGCCGCTGGTGCCAGTGCGCACCGTCTCCAGGATTGCAGTGCGATCGATGGCGACGATGAAGGCATCGAGCTTGCTCGAGTCTCCCGTCAGCTCGATCGTGTAGCTCTTCTCAGTCACGTCGATGACCCGGCCGCGAAAGATATCGGCCATGCGTTTCATCTCGTCTCGCTCCTTGCCGACCGCGCGCACCTTGATCAGCATCAGTTCGCGTTCGGTGAACGAGCCTTCCGTCAGATCGACGACCTTGACGACTTCGATCAGTCGGTTCAGGTGCTTGGTGATCTGTTCGATGACCTCGTCGGATCCAGAGGTCACGATCGTCATTCGCGAAAGCGAAGGATCCTCGGTTGGCGCGACGGTCAAACTTTCGATGTTGTATCCGCTGGCAGAAAACAGGCCAACGACGCGCGACAAGGCGCCGGGCTCGTTCTCGAGCAGCAATGCAATGATGTGTTTCATGATGGGTAGCAGCGCGCTCTTCAGAACGCCGGCGGTAACCGGAATCCCTTGGCCACGCTTTGAAATTGGTTTCGATCGAATCATCCGAAGTTCTGACCAGGCTTGCGACCGTCGAGCGCAGGGTGCGGTAACACCGTGCGCAGCGGCCATCCACCCGATCAGAGGTCTTCGGACCCCAGCAGCATTTCGCTGATTCCCTTGCCCGCCTTGACCATCGGCCAGACGTTTTCCGTCGGGTCGGTGCGGATGTCGAGAAAGACCGTGCGGTCCTTCAGGCGGATCGCTTCGCGCAACGCGCCCTCGACATCGGCCGGGCTCTCGACCTTCAGGCCGACGTGGCCATAGGCCTCGGCCAGCTTGACGAAATCGGGCAGCGCATCCATGTAGCTGTGTGAATAGCGCCCGCCGTAATCGATCTGCTGCCACTGCCTCACCATGCCGAGGTAGCGGTTGTTCAGCGAAATGATCTTGACTGGGGTGTTGTATTGCAGGCAGGTCGACAACTCCTGGATGCACATCTGGATCGAGCCCTCGCCGGTGATGCAGAACACGTCGGCATCGGGTTTGGCGAGTTTGATGCCCATCGCATACGGCAGCCCGACACCCATCGTGCCGAGGCCGCCCGAGTTGATCCAGCGTCGGGGCTCCTCGAAGCGGTAGTACTGCGCCGCCCACATCTGATGCTGGCCGACGTCCGACGTGATGTAGGCATCGCTGTTCTTGGTCAGCTCCCACAGCTTCTCAACCACGTACTGTGGTTTGATGACCTCGTTGCTGCCCTTGTATTGCAGGCAGTCGCGTTGGCGCCATTCGCCGATCTCGTTCCACCAGGCCGAAAGCGCGGCAGTGTCCGGCGAAAGGCGGCTTTCCTTGATCTGGGCTATCAGCTCCTGCAAAACATCTTTGACGTCGCCGACGATCGGGATATCGACCTTGACCCGTTTCGAAATCGACGACGGATCGATGTCGACATGGATGATCTTGCGCTCGATCGAGGCAAAGTGCTTGGGATTGCCGATCACTCGGTCGTCGAAGCGTGCACCGACGGCCAGCAACACGTCGCAGTGCTGCATCGTCATGTTGGCTTCGTAAGTGCCATGCATGCCCAGCATGCCGAGGAATTTCGGATTACTCGCCTCGATGGCTCCAAGCCCCATCAAGGTGTTGGTGCACGGAAAGCCCAGCATGCCGACCAATTCGCGCAGTTCGGCTGCCGCATTGGCGAGCACCACGCCACCACCCGAGTAGATGTAAGGCCGTTTGGCGTTCAGCAACAACTGCACCGACTTGCGGATCTGGCCGCCATGGCCCTTGCGCACCGGGTTGTACGATCGCATCTCGACCGATGCCGGGTATTCGAATATGGCCGTGCTGAGAGAAACGTCCTTGGGAATGTCAACCACGACCGGACCTGGCCGGCCGCTGCGTGCAATATGGAACGCTTTCTTCAAGGTAACGGCCAATTCGGCAACATCCTTGACAAGGAAGTTGTGCTTGACGATCGGCCGCGTAATGCCGACGGTGTCGCATTCCTGGAAGGCATCGAGGCCGATGGCTGCTGTCGGTACCTGACCGGTGATGATCACCATCGGAATCGAATCCATGTAGGCGGTCGCGATCCCGGTCACCGCGTTCGTCACGCCCGGGCCGGAAGTAACCAGCGCCACGCCGACTTCGCCGGTGGCGCGCGCATAACCATCGGCGGCGTGGACGGCAGCCTGTTCATGGCGCACCAGAACATGCTCGATCGTCTGCTGCTTGTACAGCGCGTCATAGATGTAGAGAACGGCACCACCTGGGTAACCCCAGAGGTATTTGACCTGCTCGGCCTGCAGTGCGCGGACGAGGATCTCGGAGCCGTTGATTTCTTCGGTGGGATTGTGCGGGGGCGACGCAGTGGCGCGCTTGATTTCCGCGGCAGACATGTCCATGTTGAACCTTTGTGAATTTCTCTGACGAAAAACCATTGGTGCACCTTCTGTCGCCTTCGTGGGGCGCTTTCGGTGCCGGGGTGGTGATCGAAAGCCATCCAGGTCGGATGGGCTACCAGTCACCTGACTGTTGTGCAACCCGAGATTATCGCACTGGTTTTCCCTAAAGCCTGTCCAGGTTTGTCGGGAGCCCTGTGCCGGTGCGATAATCGCGGCCGCCTGCAACCCCGCCTGTGCAAGGCAAGACCTTTGGCTTCTGACAAAGAACTCTCCGATTTTCTGAAGAACGTCGAAAAGCGAGCTTTCAAACGAGCCAGCTATGCGGTTCGCGACGACGACTCTGCCCTCGACATCGTTCAAGACGCGATGATCCGCCTGTCGACCAGCTACGCTGATCGGCCAGCTGCCGAGCTGCCGCTGCTGTTTCAGCGTATTCTGTCGAACGCGACCATGGACTGGTTCCGCCGCCAGAAGGTGCGGACCGCACTGTTCAAGAATTTCTCCGATTTCGAAGGCACAGCCGGCGATGGCGAATTCGATATCCTGGAGGCGCTCGAATCGCGCGGAAACGCGGTGCTTCAGGAAAGCGCCGCCGACAGCGTGGCGAGAGGTCAGATCATGGTATTGATCGATTCCGAGGTCGAGCGCCTGCCCGGCCGTCAACGTGAAGCATTCTTGTTACGTTATTGGGAGGAACTCGACGTTGCCGAGACGGCTGCGGCAATGGGCTGTTCCGAAGGCAGCGTCAAGACCCATTGTTCCCGCGCCGTACATGCCCTGGCCAAAGCCCTGAAACTTCGAGGTATTACGCTGTGAATCCCCGCCTGTCCAGACCCACAGCCCTTGTCGGCACCGATGTCCTCGAGACCCGGTTCGGACTTCGCGTCGCGTCGTTGTTGAGCGAGCACGCTGAAAAACTCCCCCATGATGTAACGCAGCGACTCAAGTTCGCCCGCTTGCGAGCGATCGAGCAGCGCAAAGCCGTGCGGATAACCGCTCCAGCAGCTGCCGGCGGCGTGCAATTCGGCCCGGCATTGGCATTGTTCGGCGGTGAAGGCCCGCGCTGGTTGCGCTGGGTTTCGGTTCTGCCGCTGTTGGTGCTGGTTGCCGGGTTGGTGCTGATCCAGCAAGAGCACAGCCGCGAGCTGATCGAGGTGGCGGCCGATGTCGATGCCCAGTTGCTGGGTGGCGACCTGCCACCGGCCGCCTACCGGGATGCCGGCTTTGTCGAGTTCCTGAAGGCGCCGAGCAGCCTTTGATACCTAGCCGAACGATGCACCCGGCCCAACCCAGCATGGCACTGCTCTGCTTGGCCGCCACGCTCATGCTGACGATCGGCCATTTGGCGACGGCGGCACCGGCGTCGGGCGGGCGTGGCGTCGTCCAGCCTGTGGCGGTGGCCGAGCCAGCCGGCGACGCCGAAATACCCTGGAGCAGCCTCTCGCGGGCGGATCGCAAGAGCCTGGCACCATTGGAGCGCGACTGGATACATCTGCCGACATCCCAACGTCGGTTATGGCTTGAAATGGCACAGCGCCTGCCAACGATGAATGCCGATCGGCAGCAGCGAATTCAGGCTCGAATGGCCGAATGGTCGCGCATGACGCCGGCCGAGCGCGGCCAGGCACGCCTACGCTACATTCAATCGCAACGCACCGGCACTGAAAATCCAGAGCAGCGCTGGGACGACTACAAGGCGCTGCCGAACGAGCAGAAGAAGCAGTTTGCCGCACGCGCCGCTCCGACGGCCGCTTCGGCACCGGGGCAAAAATTGCGTGCTGGCAGCGTGGCGACCGCAGATCGCGGCAACGCCAACGCGCCCACCGTCAAATCCAACTTGGTGCCGAACCCGAATTTCTCTGCCCAACCCCAGACCATCGCGCCAACAATGATGAAGGCCGGACCAGGCGCATCGACAACGACGGTGGCCAAAACCGCTACACCGCCATCACATCAGCAGACCGGGCTGCCGAAGATCACCGCCTCGCCGAGGTTCGTCGACAAGGCGACATTGCTGCCCAAGCGCGGCCCGCAAGGCGCCGCCGCGACACCTGTGACCGATGATGGCGTGGAAAATGCAGAACTGGTGCCACGACCATGACGGCCGCACCCGCCAGCACCAACCAGTCAGCGGGCGCAGAACGGGCAACCTCCGGGCTTGCACCAGGCGTGTGGCGGCGTATGGCGTGCTTCGTCTATGAAGCCATGTTGCTGTTCGGCGTCGTGATGATCGCCGGTTACCTGTTCTCGACCCTGACCCAGCAACGCCACGCCTTGAGTGGCCGGCACGGCTTGCAGGCCTTTTTGTTCATCGTGCTGGCCATCTATTTCGTCTGGTTCTGGTCACACGGCGGGCAGACCGTCGCGATGAGGGCCTGGCAGATCCGCGTTGTCGACACCGCCGGTAAACCGATCAGCCAGGCGCGCGGCTTGGCGCGCTACATCGTCAGCTATCTGTGGTTTGCACCTGCCTTGCTCTGGCTGTGGATGTCGGGGCTGACCGGCGCAGCCGACAGCTTTGGCATTCTGCTCGCTGGCGTGGTGGCCTACGCCCTGCTGACGCGGCTTCATCCGCAG
>JBBRID010000294.1:0-5312 GCA_038221635.1 Burkholderiales bacterium | reverse complement strand
TGGCTACCTCGAGCGCCCGCAACATGGCCTTGCTCGATGTCTACGAGCGGGTGGTGCAATTGCTCGAATCGCTGGCCAGTTCCGAGCCCGACAGCGAGGGCTGCCGGGCGGTCAGCGAGCGTTTGACCCATGGCGATATCGGAAAACGAGTTGGCTGCTCGCGCGAAATGATCAGCCGGCTGATGAAAGACCTGGTGAGTGGCGGCTATGTGCGGGTCGCCTCCGGGCACCGGATCGTGCTGCTGAAGAACCTGCCTGGTAAATGGTGAAGATGTTGACCACCGGCTTTCCCATCGACTCCGTCGGTCACCCAATACTACGATCGCGACCAGTACTGGCCTGCCGCCAGCCTGGCGCGGCGCCAGCACCTGCTGTCACGTGCCGATACCGGCCAGCGCGATCATCTGGTTGTCCCACTCAACAAGGCGGACGATGACTGATGACCGTGTTGGCAGGCCGCGCTGTGCGCACGACATAGGCTAGCCATCGCGAGCCAGACAGCGCCGATGTCGTTCTTCGACCCGGCGTGCAAACCATTCGGTGGTGAGTTGGCGCGTGATCTTCGGGCTGCTCAGCTTGATGCGTGGAATCACGGCGCGCGGCAAGACGCGGCGCTCGAGCTGCTCGGCAAGTTCGAACACGCGGCGATACAGATCGGTCTCGTCGAATTCGAGCCTGTCGCCCCTTTCCAGCGCGCGCCGGATCGCACTGTTGCCGATGCCGATCCGGGTTGCCAATGAGCGCACCGCCAGTTCGGTGTTGCCGGGTTTGTCCGTGTCACCGCCTTCGCGCACCAGATCGCCGTCGAGTTCCAGCGGAATGCCTGATGCCGCACTGACCGCCTGCTGAAACGCCGCGTTTCGACTGGCGTAGTGACCGGCATTGAAATCGGCGTAGCGGTAAATTGGCTGGTCGTAGCGGGCTGGATAGTCGAGCAGGTGTGCAATCCCGAAATACATGCCGCCCCGCCGCGTGAACACCTCATCGCGGATGCTGTCTTCGATCGGATAGGGGTAGGGCTTTTCATTCGCGTGGCGTTCCGCGAAGGAAACGCCGACCTGCATCGGCCCGCCGGTGCGCACCGGGTTGTAGCCGCCGAACAGGCGGCTGCCGAGCGGCACCATGCCGATGAAATCCTGGAACAGGTCGCTGAGCTGCTTCTCGGTCTTGGCGGCGTCGATGCGTTCGCTGAAGCTCTTGCCGTTGGATGATTTGATCTGCAACGCGCCATGGACCAGCATTTTCGGGATGCCGGCGCTTTCGGCCTTGCGATCGATCTCCGCCCACGCGATCTTGGCCAGCCCCGGCACGGACGGATCGGCGCGGTAGGTCGACTCCTGTTCGATGACAGCCAGCACCGAGCACAGGTTGCTGGGCGTCGCATCGATTCTCAGCACGGCAAACGCCGCATAGATGTCGACCGCCCACCCGGAGCGGTCGGGTATGTTGGGTGGCATCAGCGAGACGATCTGCGCACGAACCTCGTTCGGCGACGGTTGCGGGCGCAGGGCTTGCTGCTCGACTGCGCAGCCCGCGAAAAGGGTGATGCCGGCGAGCAGGGCGGCGGCACAAAGGTGACGGCTGGAATGCAGCATGTCGCCAAGCTTACCTGCCCGCGACCGCTGATTGCGTTGGCATCTTCTCGAAGTCGATGTTTCGCAAGCCAGGTGCTGAGGCGACGAGAATCGACGCAGACGCATCGAGGACAACATGACGCAAGCCACGACACCGACCGATCGGCCAGCCCGGCCAAGCAACGAACAGATGCTGCGCCATCTGCAGCGCTCCAACGCGGTGGCCCGGCGTGCATTGGCCCTGGGCCATCACCCGTTCGGCGCCGTGCTGGTCGGCCCCGATCATGAAACGGTGTTGCTCGAGCAGTGCAACATCGATACGGTCAATCACGCCGAGGCCACGCTGGCACGCATCGCGGCGACCAATTTCACCCCTGAATTCCTGTGGTGTTGCACGCTGTACACCGCGGTCGAGCCCTGCTGCATGTGTGCCGGCACCGCCTATTGGGCCAATATAGGACGTGTGGTTTTCGCGATGACCGAGACTGAATTGCTGGCCGAAACCGGCAGCCATGCCGAAAATCCGACCATGAGCGTGTCGTCGCGTTATGTTTTCGATCATTGCCAGAAGCCGGTCGACCTGATCGGCCCGCTGCCCGAACTGGCCGCCGAAACCATTGCGATGCAGCGTGCGTTCTGGTCTGGCCGATGATGCTGACATGATTGGCAGCGCCGCTCTGGCAGAAATGGACCCTCGCGGCACGGCGTCGCACCCATCCGCAGGGGCGCAGCTGGCAGCTAGATGCGTGGAACCACATTCCAATCACAACCGAGGAGACATCGATGAAGTCCATTTTCACCGCGCTGGCGCTGACCGCCGCGATCAGCCTGGCGGTTGCCGGCCCGGCTGCGGCGCAGACCCGCGTTACTTTCAAGTCGGCCAAGTCGGGTTCGTCGTATTACCAGATGGGCGTGCAGATCGCCGAGGCGCTGAAAGCCGGCACCAAGGGCGATGTCATCGTGACGCTGGAAGAAAGTCAAGGCTCGACGCAAAACGTGATGGAGGTCAGGGCGCGTGGCGGTGACTACGTGTTCACGTCGCCGCCGGCCCTGGTCGAGTCGGCGCAGGCCGGCAACGGGCCGTTCAAGGACAAGACCGACCCCAAGTTCACCGAGATCCGCGCGTTGTTTCCGATTCCTTCGCTCACCATGCATTTTGTCGCCCGCGCCGACAAGGGCATCAACAGCCTGGCCGATCTGGAAGGCAAGACGCTGTTGCTCGGCAAAGGCTCGTTCGGCGCCACCGAGGGCGAAAAATACCTGAAACAGTTCGGCCTCGAGGGCAAGGTCAAGCTGGCCGATGCCGAGTTGTCGAACGCCGTCGCTGCGCTGAAGAATGGCCAGATCGATGCCTTCGTGACCGCCGGTTCGTGGCCGGCGCCCAATGTCATCGAGGCCGCCGCGTCGACCGGGGTCACGCTGCTGCCGCTCAGCGACGCCCAGATCACCGAAACCAAACGCGACAAACTGACGATTCCCGCCGGCACCTATGCAGGCCAGAAGGTGGCCGTCAACACCACATCGCTGCCGGTCGTCGTGTATGCGACGACGGCGATGAAGGATGACGTGGCCTACGCATTGACCAAGACCTTCTGGCAACAGAAGGCCGCGATGAGTTCGGACGCGCCGTGGTGGAAAGGCGTTGACCAAGCGCTGATGCCAAGCATCACAGGCAAGGTCCACCCCGGTGCGCTGCGTTACTACAAGGAAGCCGGCTTCAAACTGACCCCTGCCCAAATGTGAGCGCTCCCATACCTGCCACATCCCGTCAGTCGCCGACGGAGAGACCGGAACACCCGGCAGCGACCCGGCGATCGGTTGTCGTGCAACCCAAGACCTTGTTCTGGGTTGCGCTCGGCGCGGTCAGCGTCGCTTTCCATCTCGGGTTGATTTTCTATGGCCTGGTGCCCAATCTGGTCAGCCGTCCGCTGCACATGGCGCTGGCGTTGCCGTGGATCTTCGTCTACGCCGCAAAGACGCCGGTTGCGCGATGGACCGGCTGGCCGCTGGCCATGGCAGGTATGGCCGGCGCGATCTGGGTCGCACTGAACCAGAACGCACTCGGCGACCAGTACGGGTTTCTCGAAGGAGCAGGGCAGGTCGCGATCGCTGCGGTTTTGCTGCTGGTTGTGCTCGAAGGTGCTCGGCGCGCCATCGGCTGGCCGCTGCCGCTGATGGCGCTGTTGACGCTGCTGTACGGCCTGTTCGGTCAGTATCTGCCGGGTGAGTTCGGCCACTCGGGAACCCCGCTGAACAGCTTTCTCGGCACCTTGACAATTGCCGAGGGAGGGATCTGGGGCAGTCTGACCGGCATCTCGGTCGGCGTCGTCGCGATTTTCGTGATCTTCGGCGCGGTGCTCAATGCCGGCGAGGCCGGTCAGGGCTTCATGAACATCGCCTCCGCGGCGGCCGGTCGCTTGAATGGGGGTGCGGCGAAGGTCTCGGTGCTGTCGTCGGCGTTGTTCGGATCGATTTCGGGATCAGCGTCGGCCAACGTCGCATCGACCGGTGCCGTCACGCTGCCGGCAATGGTCAAGCTCGGCTATCCGAAGCGCCTGGCCGGCGCGGTCGAGGCGGTGGCCTCGTCGGGCGGCCAGATCATGCCGCCACTGATGGGTGCTGGCGCGTTCGTGATGGTGGAGCTGACCGGCGTGCCCTACACCGGCATCATGGCGGCGGCGATCCTGCCGGCGCTGCTTTATTTTGTCGCCGTCTGGCTCGGCGTCAACGCCTACAGCCGGCGGCTCGAGCTGAAGGCGATTGCCGACGAGGACAAGCCGCCGTTGCGCGATGTGGTGATCACCTCGCTGTTTTTCCTGGTGCCGTTCGTCGTCTTGATGTGGGGCATGTTCGGCGCGGATCTGACGCCGGAATACGCCGCCTCGATGGCAATCCTTGCTGGCGCGGCAATGCTGTTGCTCGACGCCCGACTGAGCTTCGATTGGCGGCGCACCGGCAGGCGTATCGAGTCGGCAATGATCGCCGCAGGTGCCCAGGTAGCGATGATTGCCTCGATCATCCTGTGCGCGTCGATCATCGTCGGCGTGTTGTCGATCACCGGGCTGGGCGTGAAGATCACCTCGGTCATCCTGTCGGGATCGGGCGGGCTTTTGTGGCCGTCGCTGGCACTGACTGCGCTGGCCTGCATGGTGCTGGGCATGGAGGTGCCGACCACCGCCGCCTACGTGATCTGCATCTCGGTGGCCGGTCCGGCGCTGACCAAGCTCGGGCTGGAGCCGCTGCAGGCTCACCTGTTCGTGTTCTGGTTTGCCTTGTTGTCAACGATCACGCCGCCAGTTTGTGGCGCGGTCTTCATCGCCGCCGGCATGGTCGAGGAAAACTGGCTGAAGGTGGCAACGACGGCGATGTCGCTCGGTGTCGGCCTCTACGTCATTCCATTGGGCATGATCGCCAATCCCGATTTGCTGTTGCTGACGAGCCAACCGTTGGCTGCACTGCTGACTTTCGTACAGATGATGCTGGGCCTCGGCTTGATCTCGTACGGGCTGATTGCGCCTTCGAAGCTGTCGGTGCGGGTGATGCAGGTGGCGGCAGGCCTGCTGGTGGTATTCGGCCGGCTCGCACTGAACTGACGGATCGAACCGTGGCTGGCGTTCTACAAAAGCTCGTTGAACAGGTAATAGGCGTTGTCTTTCAGCTTGTGCCACCAGCCCCGCTTGCGCCAGGCCTCGAGTTCGACCTCGACGCATTCGGGCGCGTATTTCTCGAACACTGAAT
>JBBRID010000293.1:0-5345 GCA_038221635.1 Burkholderiales bacterium | reverse complement strand
ACCGACAGCTTCGGCGTCGCGCGCACTGGCGCCCGTTGGCTGACCTTGCTGTCGCTGGGTTGGGTTATTGCGCGTTGGACGCGCTCGCGACCGCGTTCACTGCTCGACAACCAGCCGCTGGAAGGGCTGTTGCGGCGGTTGATCGACATCAGGCGAATCGAATCGATGCTCGAAGGCGGCCATCTGGACGCGCTCGCAGTCACCGCGTCGAGTTATGGTGGCGGGCAGCACCTGACCTTCTACCAATCGCTCGACCACATCGTGCCGTGGACGCGGTCGCAACGCAAGGCCGTGCGTTGCCCGATCGGTTTCGATCATCTGCTCGCCTCGGCGGCGATACCGTTCGTCTTTCCGGCGGTCGCGCTGTCGGTCGACGACAGAACGGAATATTTCGGCGATGGATCGATGCGGCAGTCGGCGCCGATCTCGCCGGCCGTGCACCTCGGCGCGCAACGCATCATGGTGATCGGCGCCGGCAGGATGCACGAACCGCCCGGAGAGCGCCACCAGCGCAACAGCGACTATCCGAATCTGGCACAGATCGCGGGCCATGCAATGTCGAGCATCTTTCTCGACGCGCTGGCCGTCGATGTCGAGCGCCTGCAACGGATCAATGCCACGCTGGCCCTGCTGACACCGGCAGCGCGTGCCGCGTCGGCGTTGCGGCCGATCGAGGTGCTGGTGATTTCTCCGAGCCAGCGGCTCGACGACATTGCAAGCCGCCACCTCGGCAGCTTGCCGGGTCCGATTCGCGGCTTGCTGCGAGGTGTCGGTGTTTCCGGTGAAGGAGAAACGGCACGCGGCGCGGCGTTGGCCAGCTATCTGTTGTTCGAGGCGCCATACACCTGCGAACTGATCGATCTTGGAATTGCCGACACGTTGGCGCGACGCGATGAAGTGGTTCAGTTCTTCGGTTGGAATACGGCGGAATCGGGCGAAGCCGTTCCGCCGTCCGAATGACGACCTACTTCTTCGCAGACTTCATGTCAGCTGGCTTGGCGGCAGCCTTGCTGGGTTCGGCCTTGTCGGCCTTGGCGTAGGTCGAGCCGTTGACGGTCAGGCCGGCTTCGGAGAATTTTCCGGCATTGCCGACGCCCACGCCCTTCACGCGTTCGATCAAGTCGGGCCAATCCTTGAACGGACTCTTCTTGCGTTCGTCGATCAGGCGGGTCGACATTGCCGGGCCGATTCCCTTGATGCTTTCGAGCATCGCCTGATCGGCCTTGTTGATGTCGACGGCCGCAAAAGCTGCAGCGGCGAAGAGACTTGCAATGGTGGCCAGCAACAGGGCCCGGATCTGCTTGAGCATGGTGGTTCCTTGGTCGGGGTTGAAGAAGTGCTCGCCGGTCATCCAGCGGCCCCGCCAGTAAAACTCAGCCCTGAGCTGCCAACCACCCTCCGTAGCGGGCAACCCCTTCCCCCACTGGTGCGAACTGATGGGTGCACCCGACAGAGCGAAGTCGCGACATGTCGGCCTCGGTGAAACACTGGTATTGGCCGACCAGTGCAGGCGGAAAGTCGATGTATTGCACAAGCCCTGCCTGCACCATTTCTGCCAGGCTCAATGCAGAGTCACCTCGCTGCTCGCGGGCGGCATTGACGGTGGCCTCGGCAACATCGTTGAACGGCTGGCCGCGGCCGGTTCCAAGGTTGAAAATGCCGTTGCTGTCGGGGTGCTGCAAGAACCACAGGTTGATCGCGACGACATCGTCGACGTGGATGAAATCGCGCGTCTGCTGACCGGGTGCGTAGCCGCCGTATTCGCCGAACAGCTTGACGTGGCCGGTTTCACGGAACTGGTTGAAATGGTGAAAGGCAACCGAGGCCATCCGCCCCTTGTGCTGCTCGCGCGGACCATAGACGTTGAAATAACGGAAGCCGACGACTTGCGTTCGGGCGCTGTCGAGCATGCGACGCACTACGTTGTCGAACAGCAGTTTGGAGTAGCCGTAGACGTTCAGCGGCTGTTCGAACTCGGGCTGTTCGCGGAACTCGCTGCTGCCGCCGTAAGTTGCCGCCGACGACGCGTACAACAGCCGCGTCCCTTGAGCCTGACAGGCATCGAACAGATTCTTCGAACAGCGGTAGTTGTTGTCGAGCATGAAGCGGCCGTTGTGCTCCATGGTGTCGGAGCAGGCCCCTTCGTGCAGGACAGCGTCGACCTTGCCCAGTTCGCCGGAGGCAAAGCGCTGGTAGAACTCGTCCTTGTCGAAATAGTCGCTGAACGACGCGCCCAGCAGGTTACGGTATTTGGGCCCGTCGGTCAGGTCATCGACGGCGATGATGTTGTCGATGCCGATGGCGTTGAGGCCATGGACGAGGTTGCTGCCGATCATGCCGGCGGCGCCGGTGACGACCACTTTCATTGAGAATCCTTCCTGCGCGCCGGGACAGGCTGCGGTTGTTGGTCTTGCCCGGTCACTGCGGTGCCTCGGGGAAGAGTTCGTCGTAGTCGACGGTGGCAGTGCCGAACTTGCCGACGACGATGCCGCCGGCCCGATTCGCCAGCGCCATCGCCTCGCGCAAATCGAGTCCGCTGGCCAGCAAGGCCGCGAGGGTCGCGATCACGGTATCGCCGGCGCCGGTCACGTCGAAGACTTCGCGGGCCTGCGCGGGAATCTGGGTGTGGCTGGCAACGCCTGCCGGCGCATCGAACAGCGACATGCCGTCTTCCGAGCGCGTCAGCAACAGTGCCTGCAAGCCGAGCTTTTCGCGCAGCACATGCGCCCGCTGGTGCAGATCAGCTTCGTCCGCCCACTCGCCGACAACTTGCATCAGCTCAGCCTGATTGGGCGTGATCACGGTGGCACCGGCGTATCGGCTGTAGTCGCTGCCCTTGGGATCGACCAGCACCGGTACGCCGCGTGCGCGCGCGAGCTCGATCATCCGTGGGATGTGGGTCAGGCCGCCCTTGCCGTAATCGGAGAACAGTACCGCCCGATGATCGGGTAGCGCGCGTTCATAGTCGCCCAGCATGCCGGCCAGCACTTCGTGATCGGGCTGGTTCTCGAAATCGATCCGGATCAGTTGCTGCGCGCGGCCGATGACGCGCAACTTGACGATCGTATAGAGCTTGGGGTCCTCGCCGAGCAGGGTCGTTACACCTTGCTGGTTCAGCAACTGCCGCAGCTTGCGCGCCGGCTCGTCGGCGCCGACCACCGTCATCAGCGTCGCGCTGGCGCCCAAGGTTTGCACGTTGAGCGCCACGTTGGCAGCGCCCCCCAACCGCTCCTCCTCACGAGTGACGCGCACCACCGGTACCGGCGCTTCGGGCGAAATACGATCGACCGCGCCGAACCAGTAGCGGTCGAGCATGGCATCGCCGACAACCAGAACGCGCGCCGCCGCGATTTGCGCCCGGGTCAAATGGGCAATGGCCGTCATCCGAGGTCCTCCAGCATCTTGGGTGGGTAGCTGTCCCAGCTGAGACAGCCGGGACATTGCCAGAAATAGTGTTGTGCTTCGAATCCGCAGGCCGCGCACCGATAGCGTTGCAGCGGACGCGCCGACTGGGCTAGCGCCTGATCGATCAGGCCGCGGTCGCCACCGTCGTCAGGAGGCGTCGGATCGAGCTGCAGCAGGGCCCGCGCACCCGACAAGCTGGGATGGCGCTGCAGGTGTTCGCGCAGCCGGGCGCGCTGGCGCTCGACATCGGCGTCGAGCAACTCGATCGCGTTCAACAATTGCAGTCCCGGTTCGATCCTGCTCAGATTGATCAGGCTGACCAGTGCGGTGTCCGCTTGGCCGATCTCGCGGGCACTTTCTGCGAATTCGACGGCGACCAGGCAGAACACGGCAGGGTCGGAGACCATCAAGCTGCCCCAGTCGCGCAACGCGGTGACGTGGTCGCCGCGCAGGCGGGCACGCTGCCCGGTCAGCATCAGGGGTCGCGCTGCCAGCGGGGCTGCAGTCCGTGCGCGGCTCAAGGCGTCGTCGGCCTCGTCGGGCGCCTGGCGCGCATCCGCTTCCAGCGCCAGCTCACACCAGTAATGCGCGATGCGCGACGCATAAGATCCGGTACCGCTGCGTTCGAGTTTGCGCGCGACATCCACTGCCGCGCGCCAGTTGCGCGAACGTTCGTGCAAGGTCAGCAGGGCCAGCCGCGCCTCGGTGTCGAATGCCGTGCCTTCGACCGCGTGCCAGGCGGCTTCGGCGCGATCGAACAGCCCGGCCTTCATGAAATCCTGTGCCAATGCATGCTGAGCTCGATCGCGATCGGCGCGGGACAAATCGGCGCGGTTGATCAGATGCTCGTGAACCCGCACCGCGCGTTCGTACTCGCCACGTCGGCGAAACAGATTGCCGAGTGCGAAATGCAGCTCCGAGGTATCGGGATCCTGCTGCACGGCCTCGATGAAGGAATCGATCGCCTTGTCGTGCTGCTCGTTGAGCAACAGGTTGAGTCCCTTGAAATAGGCACGCGGCGAATCGCGGCGTTCGCGGCGCCCTTGGCGCAGGTCCAGGCGCGAAGCCAGCCAGCCGATGCCGAATGCCAGTGGCAGGCCGAGCAGCAGCCATTGCAGGTCAAAGTCCATCGCGCGGCGGATGTCGGTCGATAGCGGTTTCGACCACGGTGGTGACGGGCTTTTCGTCGATCGGCTCGGTGTCTTGATTGGCAGCTCGCCGAGCCACGCGTCGGTGCCGCCACCAGCTCGGAACCATGGCGAAGACGCCGAATGCGCATCCCAGTGCAAATGCAGTCAGCACGATGAAGACCATCGGTGCACGCCATTCATGGCCGAAAAACCAGCGCACGCCGGCCTCCTGCTGATTGTTCAGTGCAAATGCGAACAGGATGAAAAAAACCAGGGCTCGCCAAAGCCAGATCAGAAACTGCATGGGCCCTCCTGCAACGATTCTAGAGGCGTGTGCGCGGTAGTCGATGGCCGCGCCGCAAGCCTGTTGCTGGCTGCGCGGGAGCCGTCGAGATCAGCGTGCTCAAATCTTCGCAGGATCCGGATCGTGGGCCACGGCCAGGCGCATGTCCACCGCTTCGCGCAAGGCCTTGCCGGGCTTGAAGTGAGGCACCAGCTTTTCGGGTATCAGAACCTGATCGCCCGAGCGGGGATTGCGGCCCATCCGGGGAGGCCGCCGATTGATCGCAAAACTGCCAAAACCGCGGATCTCGATCCGGTGTCCGCGCGCCAGTGAATCCGACATCGCGTCGAGGATGGTCTTGATCGCAAACTCGGTATCACGGTGAGTCAACTGGGTGAAGCGCTCGCCGAGTTGGGCCACGAGGTCGGAACGGGTCATGGGGCAGATCCACAAATGTGAGACGAATTGAACAACGGCCATCGCGCTGGAAAGCGGGATGGCCGTTGAAGAGCATATGCCGGTGACAA
>JBBRID010000292.1:0-5346 GCA_038221635.1 Burkholderiales bacterium | reverse complement strand
CCAGCAACTGCAGCACCGTGCCCCGCTGCGCCGCCCAATCGGCGAGTGACGAGGCATCGATGTTCGAGACGTAGCCGCGCCGTGGGTCGGCCACCAACCCGGCAGCATCTGACAGAAGGCCTGGCATTCGCCCTGTCGTCGGTTCCGGCAATCCAAGCCTCTTGATCGAATCGCGCACCTCGTCGCTGACCAAACCGATCACCGTATCGACATTGATTCGCCCGGCCATGTGATTGACGAAGTAGACCAGCGTGCCAACGCACAGGAACGCCAGCAGGATGCCCACGCTCAGAGCGAGGTGCGGCACGAACTCCCCCAGGCCTTCCTCCCCTTGCATGCGCACGCTGCGCAGCACCATCAACGCGTACGAAAAGGTGCCGAGGAAGGCACCGAGGGTGAACTGGTTGCCACGGTCCTGGGTGAAGTTGCGCAACAGGCGCGGCCCCATCTGGCCCGCAGCCAGCGACAGCGCGGCGATGGTAATGGAGAACACCGTGCCGGCCACACCGATCACCGAAGCAGCGACCGTCCCCAGCAGGGTGCGCGCTCCCGTGCCGCCGCCGTTGTAGATCCAGGCGCTCTGGATGAGCAGGTCGGGCACCCGACCGCTGCGGTCCAGGCCGAGGAGGCCGACAGCGCCGAGGATGCCAGCCAGCACCATCAAGGTGGGGACGAACCAGAACGCCTGCGCGATGCGCGTAACGAGGATGCGAAGACGGTTAGTCAAGGAGCAGCGGGCGCAATGCCTCGTCCGATACGTCGGTGAGCTGACAAACCACGCCGGCAGTAACTCCCGGTAGACCCCGCGCCCGAAGTTTTCAGGTCGTGCGCCTGAGCAGGTCGCGGTCAGCTTCGACCTGGTCCAAGTAGACGTTGCCTTCCTCGAAACCAGCGTTCTCGCCATCTCTCAGCGGGCGGCCCGCTGAAGTCGTGCCGCCAACCGCACCGGTCATGTCGATGTTCGCGATGACCACCTCGCCATCGCGCAGCGAGACTTCGTTGACCGGGATCTGCGCGCCGGAGTCCAGCACCAGTACCGTCACCCGCTCGCGCTCCTCGTCGACGAGCATTTCGCGCACCGTGCCGATCTGAGTGCCCGACGCGTTCACGACGCACCAGCCGCGACAATCCTGCTCGCTGTCGGACAGCTTGTAATCGTCGAGTTCCGAAAGTTGTTTGATAGCCATGATGTCCGTCCTTTCTCTATGGGTTCAGCTGGGCTTGCCGAATTCGGTGGCGTGCAAATAGACCTGGGTTTTCTTGAGCCACTCGCGCTCCTGCTCGGTCAGGTCACGGAACCGGTTGCTGGAGATGTTGTTGATCTCATCCTGCTGGAGCCGCTGGAAGTTGCCTTTCAGGTTGATCGATTTGCCTTGGTCGATCTGGCCCTGGGTTCCGACCCCCTTGTCCAAATCCTGATCGACGATGACCAGAAACTCTTCGCTGCCCGAAGCCACAGTGAAGGATTTCGGACCCACGATCCGGACCACGCGGATGTTGGAAAGCACCGCTTCACGGCCGACCAGGGATAGCTTGTCGCTCGTGGAAGCATAGACGCCCGGATCCGTCACCCGATCGCCGGAGGCCGTGCCGCCAGGCGGGACCACGCCTGTTGCACTGGCGGGCATGCCGGCCGGCGTGCTGCTGGTAGCCGTCGTGTTTGCGGGCGTTATCGTGTCAGCTCCGGTCGTCCCCGCCGGCGCGGCAATGGTGCCGGTTGTGGACGCTGGGGTGGTGGTTGCCGCGCCGGTGACGGCGGCAGGGGTGGCGGTGGTGTTCACCCTTTCACGGTCCCGGTCGAACATCGGCCAGACGAACAAGATGATCACCAGCAGTAGCAGCAGACCGATCAGCCACATCCACCACGAGCTTCCGCTCTTTTTCTCCACGCGTATTTCAGCCATTCGCTACTCCTTCGGTAGAGGTTTGAGTGCCTGCACTGGTCCAGGACAGGATTGATCGATCTTTCGCCCCCTCAAGGCGAAGTGTCGTAGGAGGCAAGCCCTTGAGGTCGTAAGACAGGTATGCGTTTCAATCGACCAGGTTGCCGCGCATTGCTGCTTCCCAGTGTTCGCTAACGCACAGACGGTTCGGTGCCTTCTTGTTAGCGTGACCGTGGGTCTGATCGCGGGTCTGGGTCTGTTACCCTCTCCACTGACCACTGGCAGAAGCGTTCCGCAGTTCACCCAAGTTCGGCTAAATTGCTCGGTCATTCGCACGCGATCACTGACCTTGAGATACGGGGCACCACGTCATGCGCGATGAAATTGCCAGGCGAGCCCTGGGCCGCTCAGTGTTGGACGATCCGGACTCATCCAAAGTGTCCGAAGCCACCGTTCGGGCGTTGGAGTTGCTGCTTTCGCAGCTCGCCCCCGTCGTGGGGGAGCTGGCCTCAAGAGCTTTGTACTCACGCAGTCTGCATTTGGCGCGTTCCTCGTTCGCCAGGCCTGCTGGCGCCGCCGACCAGACGCGTCTTCAGCTTTTCGCCCCCTTGGGACTGGAACTGGCGTCACGTTCTGACCAAGACGCACTCGCCGCGGCCGAGTCTCTTTTGCTTTCTTTCGCCGATCTGCTGGTTTCGATGATCGGAGAGACTTTGACCTATCGCCTTTTATGGAAAGCCTGGACCGACCCCGAAGCGGGTGCGGGACAGGACTCGAGGGAGAAACCGCTATGAACGAAAAAGTGGGTATTCGCACGCTGCCGACAGGCGTTCCGGGCCTGGACGCCGTCCTCGGGGGCGGTCTGGCCGAGCTCTCTTTCAACATTCTCGCGGGAGCCCCGGGGTCAGGCAAGACAACGCTCGCCCAGCAAATGATGTTCAGCTTGGCGAACCCTGGTCGCAAAGCGCTGTTCTTCACGGTCCTCGGCGAGCCGCCTCTGAAGATGCTGCGGTACCAGCAGCAATACAGCTTTTTCGACGCTGAAAAGCTCAATGACTGTATTCGCTTCGTCAACGTCGGGGACGAAGTCCTGACCGGAGACTTCGATCGCGTGCTCCCCCGGATCGTCCAGGAAGTGGAGGAGTTCGAGCCGGGTCTTGTTTTTGTTGATTCCTTCCGCTCCGTTGCCAAGGCTGCGGAGTCGACCGGAAAGGCCAGCACGCTGCAGAACTTTGTCCAGCAGCTTGGAATGCACCTTACCAACTGGCAAGCGACGACATTCCTTATCGGCGAGTACATCGCCGTCGACAGTGAGGCTAACCCGATCTTTACCATCGCTGACGGCATCTTCATGCTGATGCAGAGCCTCAATCGAGACTCGGTCATCCGCAAGCTCCAGGTCACCAAATCCCGTGGCCAGGCGCCGATGGGCGGCCTGCACACGTTCAAGATGAGCGAAGACGGCATCCGCGTGTACCCGCGCACCTTGCCGATCGGAGTTCAGCAACCGGGGGTCGCCCCCGGCGTCGCTGCCGCGAAGAGGGCGTGCCTCTCGATGGGGACGCCGCTGCTCGACGACATGATGGGCGGAGGGCTCCCTTCAGGCTATTCGCTGTTGGTCGCAGGCCCGTCCGGTTCAGGAAAATCAATGTTGGCAACTGCGTTTCTCCAAGAGGGCGCACGACTTGGCGAGAAAGGAGTTGTGGCCGCGTTCGAGATCGGCCCAGGACAGAGCCGCAGCCCGAGACTGGCGGCCCTGGTCGCCGACGGCAAGGTCGCCGTCGTGGACACTCGGGCGCTCGATCTCTCCATTGACGAAACACTCTATGCGCTGACGGAATTGATTCAGCGCACCGACGCCAAGCGGGTCGTGATCGATTCGTTGTCAGGCTTCGAACTCGCGCTGGCACCGATGTTTCGCGAGAATTTCCGCGAATCTTTGCATCGCATGGTGGCCGTGCTGACATCCATGGGCGCGACCGTGTTGATGATCTCCGAGCTGGAAGACCGGTATGAAGAATTGCGTTTCAGCCCCTACGGCGCTGCTTTCCTGACCGACGCAATCATCGTTCAGCGATACGTCGAAATGGAAGGTGACTTGAAACGCGTCATGGCCGTCGTCAAGGTTCGAAACCATTCCCACAGTCATGCGCTGCTAATGTATGACATCACCGACGCCGGCATCGTCATCGGTGAGCATCGGCCGGACATGGACGCGCTTTTGACCGGTCATCCTCGAAAGTCTGTCAATCTTCCGGCTCAAGAGTAGGAGGCGGCCGGCGTGACCAATCCAGACGACGGCACCTCGCTGGATGGCGAGGGAAAGCGGACACCGGGTAAACGCCGCGAGAGCTCGGGTGCACCGGTGGTTGAGGCAGATTTGGCGAGTTCGAAAACGCCCGGCGAACCAGCGGCGGCGCTGATTCTTTGGGAGACATCGCTGCACCAGCCCGAAGCCGGCGTCGCTCTGCGCGAGGCCAATGCAAACCAAAATGACGACATCGCGCCCCGGCACGAGCCCGTGCTGCGAGTCGAGGGAGCCGAAGCGTCTGAAGTTGCCGCTCCCATCGTCGAGATCAGGCAAGCGAACGAGAACCTGATTCTTTCCTCGCTCGAAGCGCAAGAACGCCGTGACGCCGCGGAGACCGCGCAGCAGCGCCAGGATGAGTTCCTGGCCATGTTGTCGCATGAGTTGCGCGGACCCCTCAGCCCGATACGCAATGCGGTGGAAATAATCAGCCGGCTCCAGGAGGATCATCAACCGGTGCCCACCGCGTTGCTGGACATGATGCGACGCCAAATCACGCAGATGGCGCGCCTGCTCGAAGATCTTCTGGAAGCATCTAGGGTGACTCACGGGAAAATCGTCCTGCAACGTCGACCACTCGACCTGTCGGAAATCCTCGAACAGGTCGCAGAGGCCAGTGCCGAGCAGCTCAGAGGCCGCGAACAGAAGCTGACGCTCGATCTTCCCAGCGCGCCGCTTTGGGTTGATGGCGATCCGGTCCGACTGACCCAGGTCTTTGGCAACCTGCTGCAGAACGCAAGCAAATACACCCCGGTGAAAGGCGCCATCAGCGTGCGCGCTCATGGTGGGGATGGCTCGGTCGAGATCCGGGTTGTAGACAACGGCTTCGGCATCTCACCACAAGCCCTCACGCAAGTCTTCGAGCTTTTCTCGCAGGACGAACGTACCGCTGCTCGTAGCCAAGGAGGTCTCGGCATCGGCTTGACCGTGGCGCGCCGAATGATCGAGCTCCACGACGGGACGATTCGAGCGTTCAGCGAGGGGCGTGGAAAGGGCAGCGAATTTGTGGTCATGTTGCCCCGCCTGGTTGACCAGGCCCCGGCCGCGCAACACACCGGATCGCATTCAGAGGCCGACAAAACGCCATCCGCGAGGATACTGATCATCGAGGACAACGTCGCGGCAGCCGACACCCTTTCGGAGTTGTTGGAGTAC
>JBBRID010000291.1:0-5347 GCA_038221635.1 Burkholderiales bacterium | reverse complement strand
TCAAGGCGCCAACTTTTTTCGCCACCGCTTCCGGAGTGAAATCGTCCATGCTTTCGAACGAGATGTCCACGCTCATGTTGCCTTCGCCGGTCAGCGAATTCGGCACGTTGAAAGCGACGCGCGGCTTCATCGACTTCAGTCGATCATCGAAATTGTCGACGTCGATCTCGAGAAACTTGCGGTCTGCAACGGGGGCCAGCGGCTCGGCGGGCTTACCCGACAAATCAGCCATCACGCCCATGATGAACGGAATCTGGATCTTCTTCTTGGACCCGTACAACTCGACGTCATATTCGATCTGGACTCGCGGAGACCGGTTGCGTGCAATGAATTTTTGACTGCTGCTTGCCATGGTCGTGGTTCTCCTGGTTGAAGTTGGAACACATCAGAAAAAATCGAGCGCATCACGCCGATTGGATCAGGCCTCTTCATCGAGTGACAAGCCGCCCAACATTTCAATGCGCTCTTTCGAATCGGGCATCAGTTCCCTGACGATCGAAGCAAAGTCCGCTTGCAACATCTTCACGGCCCGGTCGATGAACATCGGCGCTGGACTGCTCGGCTCCGTCTTGCGGACGAACAATGCAACCTGCTCAAGTGTCCTGATCGCATCTGCTCTGGATCCTAGCGCGCCTCCCGCTTTTGCGCCACCCCCCGAACTGACCAAGCCAGGGCCGTCAGATCCGATTTTTCCGTCACCGGCCGCTTCGCCAGCGCCATCATCGGCCACCCCGTCGTAGAACTCCTTCAGGCGTTTCAGATAGTCGCGCAAGGTGTCGATGCTCGGCGAATCATTGGACTTGTCACGAAACAGCTTGATCAGGCCATTGAGAGACTGCAGACCGGCCTCCACGGCTGCGCGCCGCGCCGCGTTGGCTTGCGGGTCACCGGTACGCCATGCAATCTCGATCAAGGCCTTGGTTGGCGCCTGCTTACCCTCCTCGGGCGTCACTCGCCCGGCCGCGATGTCCAGGTCTCTGAACGTGTAGAAACCGGCCTCGCGCGATTCGACGATGCGGGTGGCCCGCAGGCTCTTCATCATCCCCTCTGGGTCTTCCAGATTCGCCAGTGCATTGAGCCGCTCGATCGGGTCGTTGTTTTCGGCAGCATCGAGCATCGGATGCACGGTGTCCCAAAACTCCTCACACATCCGGCCGATCAATTGCAGTCCTTCGCCGAATCCGGGAAGCCCGTTCAAGGAAAGCATCGCACGCGTCAGATTGATGCCTACCCGGATATCCTTTGACTGCGCGAAGATCGACGTGGCCAGATCGCGCACCTTGCGCCACTCGGGTTCTTCGCCGCCGACCATCTCACGGGTCTCAGGGTCGAGCTTGCCAGGCGAACCGGCTGACTGTCGCTCCAGTTCGGCAACTTCTCCGTATTCAAGATTCTCGCCGGCAGGATTTCCCTCGCCGATTGGAACCAGCAAGGCGTCGATATCAATGAATGCCATGGTTGCAGAGTATCTGTTCAGACTGGAAAAACAAGCGTGGTTGCCCTCATCAAGGCCAGCGACCATCGATGAATGCATGAAAATCTGCGGCGTCGGTCAAGCCATCGCAGCGACGCAAACTTGGTGCATGCTGTTCGTTGCCCCAGGAGAAAAAGCAGCTCTTGGCCGGGCCAGCTGCTTCCGCCAGCCGCAACGCCTGGGGCATGTCGGCGTCAACCGGGAGGCAAATGCTGCGCGCGTCGCTCGGCTGTCTCGTCGGATCCGGAATTTCGACCACCTGCGCGACCGAACTGGCGACCGACTCGACGGGCTTCAAGAGACTCAGACCGTCTAGCGATCGATCGAAGGCATCGAAACTCAGTCGCGGATCGAGTCCGCGCAGGGCCACATCCTCGACCGGGAAAAATGCCTCATCCTGTTCGATCACTGCATAGCGTCCCATCCAGGCCGCGGGGAGCGGTTCGAATAGCGCGAGCGGAAACTGTCGTCCGACGCGATCGACACTGGCGAACCACAGGCCGATCCAGGCGCTCGTGCCGATCACGCCCGGTTGGAGCTGGAATCGCCACAGCGGCGCAGTCAGGTAGGTTTGATTCCAGTTGACACCTATCAGACTGCGCGCCTGCGACATGCCAGCCTGCAACCAATCATCCCAAGCGGATGTGAACTCCCATGGCAGTCTGCGGCTCACGAAATCGCCCTGGCTGGGCAGCTTGCCGAAAAGTCCGATGGCCACGGGCAGGCTCAGGAAGGACAACGCATCTGCGCAATTTCCGGCAATTGCAGCGGGTTGCGAATACTCGGCGACCGCAGTTCGAACGTCGCCTTTTTGCCGGCAAAGTTGAACGAAAGAATCATCCGTTCCGCCGAACCGCCTTCACGTTTGGCCGCATCGACCAGTCGGAACATCGCCCATTGACCATCGAAGGCAAGGTTGGCCGGCGCCTCCAGGCGATCGCCAATCATCGCGGCAAGCCGGATGTTCGGCACTGCGCTGATGCTGGGCCAGTTCAGGCGAATCGCAGATCCGCCGCCGGCAGTCATTCGCGTCACCTGGCCGTCGACAGTGACCTGGATCTCGCCGATACCATCGTCCAGCTTGGTCAGCACCAGATCGCCAGTTACCGATGGATTCGGTCCACCGGTCGGGAAAAAGGCTTCGCGAATCACTGAAGCGCGCTGAAACTGGGTCAGGGTCGACTGCGGAAAGCTTTCGACATTTTCGGCCAGTTTGATCGGCTTCCACTGCGCCCCCGAGGGGTCATACAAACCCTGCATCTTGGTCTTCAGGAAACTGTCGAAGGTGCCATTCGGTCCGAACAGGCGGCCGAAATCGGCCGGCGGGACTTCACGGGCCTGTCCTTTGGTGAACGGGTACCGACCTTCGATGACTTGGCTGCAGGCCGAGCCGACTTCAGCAACCAGCTGCTTCTGAATACCCGCCTGTGCGCCCGACGCAGCCTGGCCCGAGCTGCTCGAGATCAAGCCGGCCAACAGCGTATTCAGCGGAGGCGGCATGCGATCGGCTTCGCCCTTGATGCGGGCGATCACCATCGAATCAGAAGGGGGAGGTGCGCCGCGCTTGATCGCGTCCTCGGTGGCACGAAGCTGCAGTTCGTACTCGCGCAGCACCTGCAACGTCGCGTCGAGCGGCGTCGTCGCCGCGGTCGCCCCCGCTGCCCCCGGCGGACCGAGGACGACACGATGCAATTGCTCGAAATATTTGTCGACCTGGGCCTCCGGACGTTCCATGGCTCGTGCCTGCACGTTGTTGCCTGGATCGCCGAGCAAACGATCGACCGTGTTCTTGACCGAAGTGGTCACCTTGTCGATGGCCTTCGAAGCCGAAGCCTCGGCCGAACGGTTCTCGGTCGTCGCGAGCTTGGTCTCCCGAGCGATCGCCGACAGCAAGGTCTTCAGCGGTGAATCCGGCGCCGACAACAAAGTGATCGAGCGAATGCTGGCCTGCAGATCGGCGGGCGGAATCAACATCAGGTCGCGCAACAACTCGTCCCAGACCTTGATGTACTCGGCCAGGTAGAGCCTTTGCACTTCGGCCAGCGCCGTGACAGCACGGTTGGCGCCCTGGTTGGCATATTTCGGCCCGAGGACCCAGGCCTCTTCGTCGGCCAACTGCTTGACCATCGCCGGCGCCTGCGCACGGAAGGTCTTGTCGTAGCCGGCGATCGTGAACATCGCAGGGATTGGCTTGGTCAGCGGCGCACCGCTGCGCCGCGCCAGGACCAGTGGACCCGATGGGCCGGCAGCATGGTGCACCTGAAAATCCGGGACTGCGTTGCCCGGGCCGAACAGTTTCAAGCGGGCAAACGCCCGCTGTGCCAGCGAGGCGCTTGCCAGTTGGGCACGCACGCCTTCAACCAACGTCTTGTCCATCGGCAACGCCATTTCCAGCGGCTTCTGCTCGAGCGCGGTACGCAAATGCGTGCGCAGGGCCACCCGATCGGTTTCCTGGACCTCGCGCGGGAAATTGCGCTCCCAGTCGCTGTTGACCAACGCCTCGACGTCATCGACTGACAAGTGCTTGGCGTCGAACAGCATCAGGTAAACCTTCAGCACCTCGTAGCGGACCTCTGGTGAGGTGGACTCACGCAACAAGCTCTCCAAGCGCAAGGCAACCCGCGGCAGGAAGGCGTCACGCAGCAGATCGAGGTAGGACTGCCGCGACGGCACGCCGAGCTTGTCGCCCTGATAAAGGCCCAGACCCATCGTCAGCGGCACGCTGTCTTCGCGGTGTGCATAGCCGGTCGGCATGGCACGCAAGCTGTTGAGCGCGCCCAGCGGTACAAGCACATCGCCCTGCAACGGTTTCGGCAACGCAGTGACTTGCTTGTTCAGCTCGGCAGCATTCTGGCTGACCTCCGAGATCAGCGCCTTGTTGCGAACGAAACTGACGGTCCAGCCAGCCACCAGCAACAAGGCGAGCAGACCGACCATCGAATAGCCGGCGAACATCATGCGACTGCGCCGCCGCTCGATCAGTGCACTGCGTCCACCGAGGTCGGATTCGGCGAAGACGACCTCACGCATCAGGCGCGTCAGGAAATAGCTGCGGCCCGATGCGGCCGCCGGAGGCAAGACCTGCCGCTCCAGACCATAGTTGCGCGAGATGTTGCCCAGCACACGATCGAAGGGACTGCCCTCTTGCGTGCCGCTCGTGAAGTAGACGCCGCGCAACATCGCCTCTTCTGCAAACGCCGACGACTGGAAAACCTCGTCGAGAAATCCCTTGACCAGCCCTTTCAGGCCGGCGAATTGTTGCGGGAAGGTATAGATCGTCGCCCGTTTTTGCGGATCGCGTTCTTCTTCCATGCGCGGAAACAAGCGCTCGTTCAGCCGGTTCACCAGCAGGTCGAACTCCTGGTCGAACTGCGCGACCGCTGCCTGACCAGCGCCCGTTGCCTGGTACGGGAAGGTCATGCCCCACGCCTGGGCACGGGCTTCGCGGCCGAGGTCGTTGTAGTACTCGGCGAAGCCAGCCAGCAAGTCGGCTTTGGTCACCACGAGATACAGCGGAAAGCGTACGCCCAGCGTGTTGTAGAGCTCCTGGATACGGGCTCGCACCGAGCGCGCATATTCGGCCCGCTCCTGTGGCGACTGGGTAAAGAGGTCCGAGACGCTGAGCGTGATGATGGCGCCGTTCAGCGGCAATTGCGGGCGGAACTTCTTCAGCAGCCCGAGGAAGCCGAGCCAGGCTGTCGAGTCGACCTCACGGTTGCTGGTCTGGGTGGTGTAGCGGCCGGCGGTGTCGAGCAGCACCGCTTCGTCGGTAAACCACCAGTCGCAATTGCGGGTGCCACCGACACCCTTGACCGCGTCCTTGCCGAGTGTTTCGGCCAGCGGAAATTTCAGCCCCGAGTTGATCAGCGCCGT
>JBBRID010000290.1:0-5364 GCA_038221635.1 Burkholderiales bacterium | reverse complement strand
CGAGGCCTACCTCGATGGCGTTGAACGCGACGTCCTGCTGCGCGCGCTCGATCATCACCGTTTCAACCGCACCGCTGCCGGCACCAGCCTTGGCCTGTCGTTGCGCCAGATGCGCTACCGGATGGCCCGGCTGAACATCGTGGTCGGCAACGAGGCCAACGGCGACGCTTCGTCCGATGGTGGCGTTGGTGGTGGCGTCGGCAATGATTGATGCGGCCGCCGACTGATGCGACGCGCGAGCTGGGACGATGGCTGGCTGCTGAAGGCCCATGCGGCACCATCCCCGAACTACGGGCCTCGTCCAGCCGGCGTTGTCCCTTGGCTGGTGGTGGTGCATTCGATCAGCTTGCCGCCGGGTATTTATGGCGGCGATGCGATCGAGCGCTTGTTCACCAACCAGCTGGACGTCGGTGGGCATCCCTATTTCGCGAGCCTCGCCGGCGTCGAGGTTTCGGCGCATTTCGTGATCCGGCGCAACGGTCTGGCGCAGCAATTCGTCTCGTGTGAGCGCCGTGCCTGGCATGCCGGTCGTTCGAGCTGGAATGGCATTGACAATTGCAACGACTATTCGATCGGCATCGAACTCGAGGGCCTTGAAGGCGAGTGCTTCGCGCCTGCGCAGTATCCGGCCGTCGCCCGACTCGTTCGGGCGCTGGCTCATCGTTATCCGCTGCGCGAAATTGCAGGGCACGAGCATGTCGCACCTGGGCGCAAGGCGGATCCGGGACCAGGGTTCGAGTGGTCGCGGCTCGCGCGCGATCTCGGCTGGCCGCGCAGCCGCTTCGGACCCTGGATCGTTGCCTGAATCGACTGGGACTTTCCCGAGGTCGTAGGCGTCGTTGGTGCAACTTGTCTGGCTGCTGGTGGCCGTGATGTGTCGGCGAACTGATTGAGAAGCCGCGGACTTCAAGGCTTGCAGCCGGTTTTTCGCGGCAAAGCCAGCATGCATGGGCTGGCGCGACAGTCGGTCCAGTCATGGCTTGAACGAACGCGCAGCGATGTCGGGTGGAGCGGCTTCCGATAATTCGTTCGGTGCGGAAACGCGAGGGGCATAAATTTTCAAGAACGCTAGCGGTAGTGCTTGTAGGCGCTGCAGACCCTAGATATAGTGTGTCCCGTGGTATCCTTGATTTTCCTGCAGCCAGCCATGAACCGCCCGATTCGGGCCCAGATCGAAGCCCTTGCGCGCAACATGCCGAGTGCGGTGCAGTGCCGCGCAGACGAAGCCAGCGGCAATCTGCAGATGCAGCCCGCAGTGTCCTCGTGTCGTGCGCCAGAGTTGGCGCGCCACCGCGATCGACACGCGACACGACACCGTATCTGATCGGTCCCCGGCACGGTTTCTCAACGACTTTCGCTCGTGGTTTGGCCGGATCCACGAACCCATCTAGACATTACGAACCCCTGATCACAGGCGCACCAAACATGCAAATCACCACACCAACCTCAAGCAAGGCCATTCCCACAAGCCGGGCCACATCGTCGCAGACCGGCCCGACGGCCTCGGCCTACCAGGGCTACCAGATCATCCGGCGCAATGGCGCGGTGGTCTCTTTCGAGCCGCACAAGATCGCGGTCGCGCTGATGAAGGCGTTTCTCGCTGTCCATGGCACGCAGGGCGCGGCGTCCGCCAGTGTGCGCGAAACAGTCGATGGCTTGACCGAATTGGTGGTGCGCGCGTTGCTTCGCTCCCGCCCGGGCGGCGGCACCTTCCATATCGAGGATGTGCAGGATCATGTCGAACTGGGTTTGATGCGCGGTGGCCACCACGAAGTGGCGCGTGCCTATGTGTTGTATCGCGAGCGCAGGACCCAGGAGCGTGCGCGTCAGATCCACGAGGCTGCTCCGAGCGAGCCGGTGCTGCACGTCACCGATCGCGGGCAACGCATGCCGCTGGATTGGGCGCGCCTGCAGACGCTGGTGGCCTCGGCCTGCGAAGAACTCGGAGCCGATGTCAAGCCCGATCCGATCCTGCAGGAGACCAAGCGCAACCTCTACGACGGGGTGCCGATCGACGAGGTCCACAAGGCGGCCATCCTCGCCGCGCGCACTCTGATCGAGAAGGATCCCGGCTACAACCGCGCGACCGCGCGCCTGCTGCTGCACACCATCCGCAAGGAAGTCCTGGGCGACGAGGCGCTGCAATCGGAGATGGTGACGCGTTACGCCGAATATTTCCCCGGCTTCGTCAAGAAGGGTGTGCAGGCCGAATTGCTGGACGAGAAGCTGCTGCAGTTCGATCTGGCCAGGCTGGGTGCCGCCCTGAAGCCACAACGCGACATGCAGTTCGACTACCTCGGCCTGCAGACCTTGTACGACCGCTATTTCCTGCACATCTCCGAGGCGCGGATCGAACTGCCGCAGGCCTTCTACATGCGCGTCGCGATGGGCCTGGCGCTGGGCGAGATCGACCGCGAAGCGCGGGCGATCGAGTTCTATGAGGTTCTGTCGAGCTTCGATTTCATGAGCAGCACACCGACGCTGTTCAATGCCGGCACCCGCCGTTCGCAACTGTCGAGCTGCTATCTGACCACCGTCAGCGACGACCTCGACGGCATCTACGAGGCGCTGAAGGAAAACGCACTGCTGTCGAAATTCGCTGGCGGCCTGGGCAACGACTGGACCAACGTGCGGGCGCTCGGCTCGCACATCAAAGGCACCAACGGCAAGAGCCAGGGCGTGGTGCCTTTCCTGAAGGTCGTCAACGACACCGCGGTCGCGGTCAACCAGGGCGGCAAGCGCAAGGGTGCGGTGTGTGCCTATCTGGAAACCTGGCACCTCGACATCGAGGAATTCCTCGAGCTGCGCAAGAACACCGGCGACGACCGGCGTCGCACGCACGACATGAATACCGCTAACTGGATCCCCGACCTGTTCATGCAGCGCGTGATCGACGGTGGCGACTGGACGCTGTTCTCGCCGAGCAACTGTCCGGATCTGCACGACAAGTTCGGCGCCGCGTTTGCCGAGGCCTATACCGGCTACGAAGCGAAGGCGGCGCGTGGTGAGATCAAGCTGTTCAAGACGATGCCGGCGCGTGATCTGTGGCGCAAGATGTTATCGATGCTGTTCGAGACCGGCCACCCCTGGATCACCTTCAAGGATGCCTGCAATGTGCGCTCACCGCAACAGCATGTCGGCGTTGTCCACTCGAGCAACCTGTGCACCGAGATCACGCTCAATACCAGCGAAACGGAAATCGCGGTCTGCAACCTCGGCTCGGTGAACCTGGTTCATCACCTTGCTGACGGCAAGATCGATCAGGTCAAGCTCAAGCGCACGGTCGCCACGGCGATGCGCATGCTCGACAACGTGATCGACATCAACTATTACGCGGTCAAGAAAGCGCGCGACTCCAACCTGCGGCACCGTCCGGTGGGCTTGGGGCTAATGGGATTCCAGGATGCACTGTATGAACTGCGCGTCCCGTATGCGTCCGAGCAGGCGGTCGAATTTGCCGATCGTTCGATGGAGGCCGTCTGCTATCACGCCTACTGGGCCTCGACCGAGCTGGCTGCCGAGCGCGGCCGCTACTCGAGCTACCGCGGCTCGTTGTGGGATCGCGGCATTCTGCCGATCGATTCGCTGGACTTGCTGGCGCAGTCGCGGGGCGGTCATGTCGAAGTCGACCGCAGCAGCACGCTGGACTGGGACGCGCTGCGCCAGCGCATCGGCGCCCACGGCATGCGCAACAGCAACTGCGTGGCGATTGCGCCGACCGCGACGATCTCCAACATCATCGGCGTCAGCGCGTCGATCGAGCCGTCGTTCGGCAACTTGTCGGTCAAGTCCAATCTGTCCGGCGAATTCACGCTGCTCAACGAATATCTGGTTCGCGACCTGAAGGCCCTCGGCCTGTGGGACGACGTGATGGTGATGGACCTCAAGCACTTCGACGGTTCGCTGCGCCGCATCGATCGGGTGCCCGAAGATCTGAAGGATCTCTACGCCACCGCGTTCGAGATCGAGACGCAATGGCTGGTCGAGGCCGCCGCCCGGCGCCAGAAGTGGATCGACCAGGCGCAGTCCTTGAACATCTACATGGCCGGTGCCTCTGGCAAGAAGCTCGACGAGACCTACAAGCTGGCCTGGCTGCGCGGCTTGAAGACAACGTACTACCTGCGCACCGTCGGTGCCACACACGCCGAGAAATCGACCGTCAAGAGTGGCCGGATGAATGCGGTTGCGAGTGGCGGGATGGCGCCTTCCAATGCTGCTGCGAAGCCCGCGAACGATGGCGATGCGGTCAACGATGAACCGGCAACCGACATGAAGTTCTGTGCGATCGATGATCCGGATTGCGAGGCCTGCCAATAGGCCGATGGCCATCGTTTTTGTAGGCGCCAAGCTCGTGTAGCGAAGCGCCACGATAGATCAATCAGTTGATGCCGTTCGCATCGATGATCATGCACAGAAATCTCGATGCAATTGAACAACATCGATAGGTCATGAGCGAGCACCAATGTCAACAATCGCTTGGTGTTTGATTGCAACACTCAGATAATTAAAAGACTTAGGAAAGACACCATGTTGGTCTGGGAAGAAGAAACAAACCCCTCGACATCTCATACACCGAGCCCCGCGCAGAAGCTGTCGTCTACGACCCCGGCCCGCGGGAACATCTCGTCTCCGTCTTCATCCTTGCCCGCACGTTCACTCGATGTTTCGAAAGAGGCTTCGAGAAGCCACGCGGTCGATCAGGCCAGCGCCTTCGTTGCGACGCCATCGGTATCGCTGAAGACCGTTTCTGCCAACGATGCCGGTGTTCCAGCAAAGGCTGGTGGACGCGTCAAGGCTGCCGACAAACGCATCATCAATGGCCGCACCGACGTCAACCAGTTGGTGCCATTCAAGTACAAGTGGGCCTGGGAAAAATATCTCGCGACCTGCTCCAACCACTGGATGCCGCAAGAGATCAACATGTCGCGCGACATCGCGACCTGGAAGGATCCTAACGGCCTCACCGACGACGAGCGGCGCATCATCAAGCGCAACCTCGGCTTCTTCGTCACCGCCGATTCGCTGGCGGCCAACAACATCGTGCTCGGTACCTATCGGCACATCACGGCCCCCGAGTGCCGGCAGTTCCTGCTGCGCCAGGCGTTCGAAGAAGCGATCCACACCCACGCCTATCAATATATTGTCGAAAGCCTGGGGCTGGATGAAGGCGAAATATTCAATATGTATCACGAAGTGCCTAGCATCCGTGCCAAGGATGAGTTCCTGCTGCCGTTCATTGATACGCTGACAAATCCTGCCTTTAAGACCGGCACCCCGGAAGCGGATCGCCAGCTGCTGCGCAGCCTGATCGTGTTCGCCTGCATCATGGAAGGTTTGTTCTTCTATGTTGGCTTCGTACAGATT
>JBBRID010000289.1:0-5408 GCA_038221635.1 Burkholderiales bacterium | reverse complement strand
CCTGGGCCTGTGGGTGCGGTCATCGACGCCGCGGAAAATGCAGATTGGCGTGCATCACCCAGCGATGGACACCCCGTTTTGCCGCCGCCGAAAATGGAATTGCATGGACGCGCCATGCTGACGGCGATGATCGCCGCGGCCAAGGCCGACGGCCACCTCGACGAGCGCGAGCGCGGCCTGATTGCAGCTGAACTGTCGCACCTGGAGAACGACTCGGCACAACGCCAGTGGTTCGATCAACAGGTGCAGCGACCGCTCGATCCTGCCGACGTGGCTCGAGCAGCGACAACACCTCAGCTGGCATCGGAGATGTATTTGGCCAGCTTGGTGGTGGCAGACGAAACGAGCTTCATGGAAAGAGCCTACCTGGACGAATTGGCGCGGCAGATGAACCTGCCACCGGACCTGAAGCGCGCGCTCGAGGCCCAGGCGCTGGCTGGCTGAGTGCATCCGGACCGCCAAACGGCGGTCGCTCAGCGCTTACGATCGGCACAAAATTTCGACTGCCGACGTGCCTCACCGCCCATACGACCCCCTGCTGCCAAGCGTCTGCGCACTGGGCATCGCTCAAATCAGCGCCTGGGGAACCAGCTACTACTGTCTTGGTGTCCTGGCCAAGCCGATCGCCGGCGAAACCGGCTGGAGCCAGAGCCTGATCTACCTCGGGTTCACGGTTTCGCTGCTCGTGATGGGTGCAATTTCGACCTGGGCCGGGCGGGCAATCGATCGCCATGGGGCGCGCGCCGTCATGATTTGCGGCAACTTGCTGGTGTCCGGTGGACTGCTGTTGTTGGCATTCGTCCGCAACGAGGCCAGTTATCTGGCAGTCTGGGCCCTGCTGGGCGTGGGCATGCGCATGAGCCTGTACGACGCCGCATTCGCCGCATTGGTGCAAGTGGTGCCATCGCGCGGCCGCCGCGCCATTTCCTACCTGACACTGTTCGGCGCGTTTGCATCCACTGTATTTTGGGTTGTCGGCCATCAGCTCAACCAGGAATTTGGCTGGCGTGCCACCCTGGCCTGCTTCGCTGCGATCAACTTGCTGATCTGCCTGCCGCTGAACTGGTTCGGTCTGTCGCGGCACGAATCACCCGCCCACGCCGCCCCACCTGACGAAAGGCTAGAACAAGTCGATGGCCCGCCGCTACAGGGCCGCGAGCGTGATCTCGCGATCTGGCTGTTTGCGCTGGTCATGTCACTCAACGGCTTCGTCTTCGGTGTCGTCACGGTGCAACTGGTGCCCTTGCTCGAATCGGCAGCATTGACTACCGCCGCCGCGGTTTGGATCGCGTCCTTGAAGGGGTTCGGGCAGTTTGGCGGGCGCCTTGTCGAAATTGCCTTTGGTCACAATCTGCGCGCAATCACGGTGGCCCGGTTCGCGATCGGCGCACTGCCGTGGTCGTTCGTCATTCTGTTGCTTGGGGCGGGCAACTTCCACGCCTTGCTGGTGTTCACGCTGCTGATGGGTGCGTCGCAGGGTGTCGTGACAATCGTGCGCGGCGCCTTGCCGCTGGCGCTATTCGGCAGGGCCGGCTACGGCGCAGTGCTGGGTCTGCTGGCAACGCCAATCCTGATCGTCAACGCTGCGTCACCGACCTTGAATGCTCTGATCGTCGACACCTGGGGCTGGAGGGTTGCGGAGGGCGTTCTGCTTGCTGCGGCGGCTGCATCGTGGCTGACGATGGAATCCATGTCGCGCTGGTATGAGCGCAATCGCAGCAAGCGCGAGGGTTCGCCCTGATGGACTCAATTCACGTTTCGGTGAATTATTCGCTCCATGACAACGCTCGCAATTGCGCCTGCCGAAACGCGTACCCGTGACGCCGATCGCACCCAGCAAGCGATCCTGCAGGCGGCGAGCGACGAGTTTTCCACGGTCGGGCTGGGTGGCGCACGGATGGAACGGATCGCCGAGCGCGCCAGCGTCAACAAGCGCTTGCTCTATTACTATTTCGGCAGCAAGGACGATCTGTTTCTCGCCGTCCTCGAACAGACCTATGCCGCCATCCGCAAGGCCGAAACCGCGTTGCGGCTTGAAAATCTGGAGCCCGCGACGGCCATCAAGCGGCTGGTCGAGTTCACCTGGGACTATTACCTCGCAACACCGCAGTTCCTGGCACTGCTGAATAGCGAGAACCTGCACAAGGCGGTGCACCTGAAGCGATCGAAGCAGATCCGTGAGCTGAACTCGCCGCTGATCCAGTTGCTCGGCGATGTACTTCAGCGCGGACAGCGCAACAACCTGTTTCGAGGCGGCGTCGACCCGATCCAGCTCTATATCTCGATCGCCAGCCTGTGTTACTTCTACCTGTCCAACAACCCCACCTTGTCGACCATCTTCGGACGCGACCTGCGCACACCTACGGCGTTGGCAGAACGTCTGTCGCACGTCACCGAAGTGGTGCTCGGCTACGTTCTGCGCAAATGATGGTCGATTTCAGCAAATCACCACAACGTTAATTAATCGAACATGAACGATTTCGACCTTGCCATTTATCGCCATCAGGGTCACCTGACCGTGAATGGCGTGTTCGGCGCTGACGAAATGGACGCGGTCGTGCGCGACATCGAGCAATGGGGCAGCACTTTTCTGCAATCGTTGCCGGTGGAACAACGTGCCTGGTACATCGATGGTGGCGTCAGCGCCCGCACCGTGCTGCGCAAACTCGACAACCCGCACGCGCAGAGGCCGGCAGTACAGGCGCTGGCGCGTGACCGGCGCCTGCTCGATCACGTCGAGGCCGTGATCGGCCCGGGCGTCTCGGTTTATTTCAGCCAGATCTTCTTCAAGCCACCCGAAGGCGGTGGCCCGAAGCCGGCTCACCAGGACAATTTCTATTTCGGCCCGACCGCGCCCGAGGGTGTGGTCACCGCCTGGATCGCGCTCGACGATGCGACGCTGGAAAACGGCTGCCTCTACTTCGGCGATGGCACCAATATCGGTCCCGTCTATGCGCACTTCGCGCCCGAGGGAGAGCCGTACAACCTGCAGATCCCGGCCGCCATTCTGGACAAGCAGCCGATGTCACCGGCGCCGGTGCGCAAGGGCGGGGTCAGTTTCCATCACGGCAACACCTTCCACGCCTCCGGGCCCAACCACAGCGACAAATGGCGGCGGGCCTGCGCACTGCACTTCGTCAGCAACGGCAACGAATTCACGAACCCGGCCCTGCCCTACGACCACTCACTCAAATTCAAGGTCTCCTGACATGGCACGCTGGCTTCTGCATCCTGCAACGCGGCCGTTATGGCTGATCCTGATGCTGCTCGTCTTGTGGGACATCGTGGTGCGGGTGTTCAAGATTCCGCCCTACCTGGTCCCGCCGCCGATGCAGGTTGTCAAGGCACTGGGCGCCGAGTGGCCGATGCTGCTCTCGCAAAGCCTGCCGACACTTTATGCAACGCTGGGTGGTTTCGCGGCGTCTGCGTTGATCGGTGTGCCGATTGCCATGTGGATCGCGTATTCGCGCACCGTCGAATCCTTCGTCTACCCATTACTGGTGTTCTCGCAGTCGATTCCGAAAGTGGCGATCGCGCCGTTGTTCGTCGTCTGGTTCGGTTTCGGGATCGTGCCAAAGGTCATCGCGGCGTTCCTGCTCGGCTTCTTTCCGGTTGTCGTCTCGACGGTGCAGGGTTTCAAGTCAATCGAACCCGAGGTGATCGACCTGGCACGATCGATGGGCGCCAATCCATTGAAGATCTTTCTCAAGTTCCGCCTGCCGCAGGCGCTGCCGTCGATCTTCAGCGGATTGAAGGTGTCGGTCACGTTGGCGGTGGTCGGTGCGGTGGTCGGCGAATTCGTCGGCTCCAACTCCGGTATCGGTTTCGTGTTGCAGCGCGCCACCGGTACGTTCGATCTTCCGCTGATGTTCGCAGCGCTCGTGGTGTTGTCGACCATGGGTGTGCTGCTATTCCTCGTGGTCGAACTGGTCGAGCGCTGGATGATGCCCTGGCACGCCTCGCAACGCCATGACATGCAGGCTTTGGCCTGAACGGGCTTCGTTCCTTTATTCAACACCAACAGGAGACAAACATGAAACGTCGCAATCTGATCCAGGTCGCGTGTGCAACTGCGATGGCCGGGGCCATGTTCTGCGGGCCTGCAATGGCGCAGACCAAGGAAAAAGTCACGTTGCTGCTCAACTGGTACGTCTACAGCGAGCACGCGCCGTTTTTCCTCGGCAAGGAAAAGGGCTACTACGAAGCCGAAGGAATCGATCTCGACATACAGGAAGGTCGCGGCTCGGCGGTCTCGACGCAGGCCGTCGCGGCCAATTCGGCAACCTTCGGCTATGTCGACGTGCCGACGATGATCCGCGCAGCCACCAAAGGTGCGCCGGTCAAGGCCGTCGGCGTTGCGCTGCAACTGAGCCCGATGTCGGTGATGGGCCTGGCGGAGAAGAACATCAAGACGCCGAAGGACATCGTCGGCAAGACCATCGCGATGACGCCCGGCGATTCGATGAGCCAGGTCTGGCCGCTGTTCATCAAGAAGACCGGCCTCAAGGAAGGAGACTACAAAGTGGTGTCCGGTGACGGACAGACCAAGCTCAACGCGGTGATCAACGGTCAGGCCGACCTTTTGCTCGGCTACGTGATGGACCAGAACATCAAGATCCGCGACGCCACCAAGAAGCAGGTCGAGGTGATCCGCTTCGCCGACTACGGCATCACGATGATCAGTTCGGGCATCATCGCCCACAAGGACACGTTGGCGAACAAGGCCGACCTGGTGAAGCGCTTCATGCGTGCGACCACCAAGGCCTTCGAGGAGACTGAGAAGAACCCCGAAGCGGCGATCGATGCCATGCTGAAGGCAAACCCAAAGGCTGGCCAGCGTGAAACCCTGCTGATCGGCATCAAGCTGACGACCCCGCTCTACCACACGGCAGAAACCAAGGGTCAGCCACCGCTGCGGGCATCGATGAAGGACATCAACGACTCGCTCGACCTCTTGGTGCAGTACGGTGGCCTGGATCCGGCGGTTCGCGGCAAGGCTGAAGACTGGGTGACCAACGACTTCCTGCCGAAATGAGCGCCCCCGCACGGCCGCTCCGAAGGGGCGCTGCGTCCCGCTCGGCGGGACCGCGCGCAGCGCGAGGGTGCATACGATGCCCGCACGGCCGCTCCGAAGGGGGCGCTGCGTCCCGCTCGGCGGGACCGCGCGCAGCGCGAGGGTGAACCGATGAGTGTGAATGCCGGCAACGTGGTCGCACTCGACCGCAATCGGCGCGCGGCGGCGGATTCGGCAGCGGTGCTGATCGAGGGTCGGGGCGTCGCCAAGACTTACCGCACCCGAGAAGGCGACGTCGAAACGCTGAAGCCGTTGGATTTCCAGATCCGCGCCGGAGAATTCGTCTCGGTGGTCGGCCCCTCCGGTTGCGGCAAGAGCACGCTGATGAAGATGG
>JBBRID010000288.1:0-5412 GCA_038221635.1 Burkholderiales bacterium | reverse complement strand
CACGGGTCGACAACCGCCAGTACCGCTGGATCAAGGCCGCGACGCCGGGGCCGTTCACCTTCATCCTCGAGGCCACCAAGGAAGTGCCGCGCCGCCTGTCCCACCCGTCACGCCGCACGATCGGCTTGCGTGTGCCCGATCACCGCGTGACACAAGACCTGCTCGAATTGTTCGGACAACCCCTGCTGGCAACCACCTTGATCCCGCCTGACGGCGAGGCGCCGCTGAACGATGCGCACGAGATCCGCGTCCGCTACCAGAAGCTGATTCAGGCGGTGGTCGATGCCGGTGCTTGCCCTATGCAACCGACCACCGTGATCGACCTCAGTGCCGATCCGCCGGTGCTGATGCGCCAGGGCCGCGGTGATGCCTCACGATTCGGGTTGTGAACATCCCACGCAGGAGCGGCTGTTTGATCGATCTGCCGCGCATTGTTTTGCTGGAGTACTAGGAGCCTGTCGGGCTTGGGGCGTCGATAGCGAAAATCGGCCACAGCGAGACAGTTCTTGCCGGATTTGCAGCCCCATAGCCCAGCTATGGGGCAAAAAGACGGTGAGAAATGGACCGCTGCGGTCGATTCGCAGCCGACGCTCCCCAAGCCCGACAGGCTCCTAGGCCACGGCGGCGGTCACGACAATCTCGATCTTCCAGTCGGGATTGGCCAGCGCGGCCTGAACGGTGGCGCGCGGCGGCGTCTGGCCGGCGACGACCCATGATTCCCAGACCTCGTTCATGGTCGTGAAATCGGCCAGATCGGCGAGAAATATCTGAGCCCGCAAGATGTGCGACTTCGCGCTGCCGGCTTCGGCCAGCAACCGGTCGATCGCGGCCAGTACCTGTTGCGTCTGGCCCTTGATGTCCTGCGTGGCATCGTCAGGAACCTGTCCGGCCAGGTAGACCACGCCGTTGTAGACGGCGGATTCGGACATGCGGGTGCCGACATGGAATCGCAGGATGTTCATGATTTTTCTTTCCCCTTGGGGCCGTGGGATTGGTGTGGTTGATGGCGGCGCCCGCTGGAGTGAGCAGGCGCAGCATGCGACGGCGCAGTGCCGGCGGCCTTCTGGCCGAGCCTGCTTTCGGTGCCCTTCAACAATTTCTCGAAGTTGGCCGCGTGGCGCCACAGCAAAAGCAGGCTCATCATCGCGACGGCCAGCGCGACTGGCCCGCCACCCCAGATCAGCAGCTGATAAAACGGCGCGAACAATGCAGAAACGATCGATGCGAGCGATGAATAGCGAAAGAACGCCGCGATGATCACCCAGGTGGCGAGCGTGGCCAGCCCCAGCCAGGGGTTCAGCGCGAGCAGCACACCGGCCGCGGTGGCGACGCCCTTGCCACCCTTGAAGCCGAAAAACACCGGCCAAAGATGGCCGACAAAAGCCGCCAAGCCGACTGCGGCGATGGTCCCGACTTCCAGGCCGAACGGCGCGCCGAAATGGGTCACCAGCAGCACCGGACCCGCACCCTTTAGCGCATCGAGCAGCAGGGTCAGCACGGCCGCGGTCTTGTTGCCGGAGCGCAGCACGTTCGTCGCCCACGGATTGCCCGAGCCGTAATTGCGCGGATCGTTCAGGCCCATCAAGCGGCTGACGATGACGGCGAACGACAGTGATCCGATCAGATAGGCGGCAACGATGGCTGCGAACGGGATCAGGATGGTCATGGGGGTGGCGAGCCGGGCATTTGGAGGGATTATCGGTTGCCTTCGCAGACGCGATGATTGCCTACAGCCGCCCGCGGCGCGCGCGCACACCGCCGCCTTGCCGTCCCGTCGATCATCGGCGACGGTAAATCCCGCAGACATTCGAACAGTCGCTCGCCATTTTGTGGCGTACGCGGCAAGGTGGCTTCGGGTCGCCGAAACAATGAGGAAAACATGATGGACAAGTCGATGATCAAGGGAATGGCGGTCGGTGGACTGGCCATGGTCGTGTTGGGTGCCGGTGCTGTGACCGGATACAAGAAACTCCAGGAGCCGAAGTTCGCTGATGTCGTTGCTGTCAAGGAAGTCACCGAGACGGTTGTCAATCCCCGCGAGCAGTGTGAAACCGTTGCTGTGCGCCACCAGGCGCCAGTCCAGGATGAGAAGCGCATTGCCGGAACCGCAATCGGCGGCGTGGCCGGTGGCTTGCTCGGCAGCCAGATTGGCGGCGGCAGTGGCAAGACCTTGGCGACCATCGCCGGCGCTGCGGCTGGCGGATACGCTGGCAACCGCGTGCAGAAAAACATGCAGAAAAACGACTCGACCACGACCAACGAGCGGCGCTGTCGTACGGTCAAGGACAAGTCCAAAAAGCTGATCGGCTACAACGTGACATACCGACTAGATGGCAAGGAAGGCGTGGTTCGGACCTCGTTCAAGCCGGGCTCCACGCTTCCTGTCAAGAACGGCCAAGTGGTCACCATCGCGCCAGCGGTCTGACGGATCAGTCCCCGGTCGTCGCGCACATCACCGGCTTTGCGCCCAATTTGCTGATCAGCACATCGGGATCGATGCCGAGAAGGTAGCCGCGCCGGCCTCCATTGATATAGATGCGGCTCAAGTCCAGCACCGATTTCTCGATGTATATCGGCATCGGCTTCTTGGTCGCGAACGGAGACGTTCCCCCCACCAGGTAGCCGCTGTGGCGCTGAGCCACCTCGGGCTGACAGGGTTGCACCCGCTTGGTGCCGATCTGGCGTGCGAGGTTTTTCGTGCTCACTTGACGGTCGCCATGCATCAGCACGATCAGCGGCTTGCCGGCATCGTCTTCCATCACCAGAGTTTTCACGACGTCGTGTTCGGCGACGCCGAGTTGGCGGGCTGATTCAGACGTGCCGCCGTGGTCGACGTAGTCGTACAGGTGCTCCGTGTAGGCGAGCCCCTGTTCTTTCAACCAGCGCGTGGCCGGGGTCTCGGAGGCGTGATCTTTGCGTGCCATGGGTCGAATATTGCTGCTAGTACGCCGACACAGAGATTTCGAAACACGAAAACGCATCTTCGACCCGACGGCGGCGTTGCAAATCCTCGCGATACCACGAGGTATCGCTGCGGTTTGCGCCTTGCCATCGGCCCGAATCCATCGCTTTCGTCATGTTCCGAAACCTTTGTGCCGGCGTACTAGTCGACGCCGGCCCACAACTCGCGCAGAACCTCTGCGAAACGCGAGCCAATTGCTGCGGTGCGCGGATGTTGGTGATTCTGTACGACCCAGTTGCCGGCCACCATCACATCGCGCCAAGGTCTCGACGGGCTCGAGAACACCAGCGCATCGAGGGTTCGTGCTGCCGGCAGGCCGAGCAATGGCGGCGCGGCGGCATCGACAACCAACAAGTCGGCGCGCGCGCCGGCAACGAGTCCCCAGAGGCGGTGCCCCGCCGCCGCACCGCCGCCAGGGACGATCTTGTCGAACAGTCGCGCCGCCGTTGACGGCTGCCCGGCCTGCGGCGCCGCGGCAACGTTGCGCTGGCGCAGCGCCAGTCGCTGGCCATATTCGAGCCAGCGCAGCTCTTCCATCGCGTCGCGCGCTGCATGGCTGTCCGAGCCGATGGCGAGTGGCACGTCGCCCGCCAGCCATCGTGGCAGATCCGTCAGGCCGTCGCCAAGGTTGGCTTCGGTGACCGGGCAGACCACGATACCCGCACCGCTGTCCGCCACGGCATCGATTTCGCCCGGCACCACATGGGTCGCATGCACGAGCTGCCAGCGCGGATCGAGCAGGCCTTGTGCCGCCAGCCATTCGATCGGTCGGCGTCCGGTTGCGCTCTGGCAATCGACAACCTCGGCGGTCTGCTCGGACACGTGAATGTGAATCGGCCCGTCGAAGCCCTCAGCGAGGTCGCGCAGGCGGTGGATCGAGTCCGGTGCTGCGGCCCGCAACGAATGGATCACGAGGCCGGCATCGAGGTTTGATCGACCGCTGTTGGCAATCGTCTTGGCCGCGTTCCAGACATCGTCTGCACCGGCTCGAAAGCGGCGTTGATCGTCGCGCAACGCGGACTGCGCGAAGCCGGCGCGTTCGTAGAGGGCCGGCATCAGGGTCAGACCGATGCCGGCATCGGCTGCGCCATCGGCGATCGCCCATCCCAGCGTCAGGGGGTCGGCATACCGCTGGCCGTCACGATCGTGTTGGAGGTAGTGAAACTCGACCAGCTGCGTATAGCCGCCATGCAACAGCTCGACCGCAAGCTGCGCTGCGATGGCATGCAATGCGTGCGGGCCGATACGCAAGGCAACGCGGTACATGCGGTCGCGCCACGACCAGAAGTCGTCGGCTTCATGTTCGCGCCGCTCCGTCAGGCCCGCAAAGGCGCGCTGAAAAGCGTGGCTGTGGGCATTGACCAGCCCCGGCAAAACCGGCCCGGCGAGGACGGTTGCTCCGGCAGGCGACGTGATCACGCCGGGCGTCACTGCCGACCAGTATCCGTCGCCACCAATCTCCAGCAGCACATGATCGCGCCAGCCGCCGCCCAGCCAAGCGCGTGGTGCCCACAACATGTCACTTCCACTCGACACGGCGATCACGGCTTCCAGTCGAGCGTGGTCTGCAGCAGTTGGCGAAGCACTGGTTGCAACCGATCGACGCGTTGCGGGTCCAGCTTGAACGGTGCTTGTTCCGCCATGTAGGTGTTCCAGCACATTTCCATCTGCACCGCGTGAATGCCATCGCCCGGTCGGCCATATTGACGCGTGATGTAGCCGCCCTTGAATCGACCATCAACGACTTGTGTGTAATCGCTCTGCGCCGCCAGCACGGCTTGCAGCCGATCGCGCAACGACGCCGCGCAGGCTTGACCATCGGCAGTGCCGAGGTTCAACGCCGGCAACGCACCTTCAAACAGCCAGGGCAGCTCGGTCTTGATGCTGTGGCCGTCCCACAGCACGGCATGGCCGTGCTCGGCCTTCTGGCGGGCCAGCTCGCCCGCCAGCGCATCGTGATAGGGGCGCCAGTAGGTGGTGATTCGCTGCGCGATTTGCGTTTCGTCGGGCTCGCATCCGTCACGGTACAGCGGGTCGCCGGTGAAGAAGTGGGTCGGACACAACTCGGTGTTGTTGACGCCCGGGTACATCGGTGCATTGCCGGGCGGTCGATTCAGGTCGATGACATAGCGCGAATGGCTCGGCACCAGCAGGCTGGCGCCGAGGTCCCGAGCGAAGGCATAGATGTCGTCGAGCAGCCAGTCGGTGTCTTCGGCATCGAGTGCGCGGGGGACATACAAGTCGCGCAGGTCGTCGGGAATGTAGGTGCCCACGTGCGGCACGCTGACCAGCAACGGACGGCTGCCCTGGTGCAACGTGAATATGGAGCGCTTCTCTTGGATCGGAGCATCAGTCATCGTTCAATTTCCTCGCCGCCGCTGATGACGCGGATGGTTGGATCGCGGCCGATCCAGTAACAAAGTTCGCGGGGATGATTGCCGTCCCATGTG
>JBBRID010000287.1:0-5420 GCA_038221635.1 Burkholderiales bacterium | reverse complement strand
CCACGCTCGTGATAAGCGGCATTTTCGGCGCCCCGGGCACCACTACGACCACGACCACGACGACCACGCAGCACATCCGCTTCGTCGGCATCGAAAGCGTGACTGTGCCGGCCGGAACCTACAGCGCGTGCAAGTTCGAGGACACCGACCCGGCCTCGCCAGGCGCCATGACGACGTCGTGGCTCGCGGTGGGCAATGGCTTGAGCGTGAAGGTGGTGAGCACCGGCCCGTCGGGCACACAGACGATTGCGGCCACCTCTGTCTTGTTGAACGGCGCGGCGCCGTGAAGGCTGGATGTTGCCTACACCGGCACGGCGTGGGCAACATCGTCAGCTTTACCAACCCGCAGATTCGGGGCTGCCCTTGATGGACCCGACCAGTTCGGGGGTCACTCAGCCGCCATAGAAGCCGCCGGGGTGCGGCGCGACGGGTGCGCCGCCGGACTGGCCAGGCGCCGTGCGTGTGCCCCTACTCCTTGACCGACCCCGTCATCCCCGAGACGTAGTATTCGACAAAGAAGGAGTACACCAGCGCCACCGGCAACGAGCCGAACAGCGCGCCGGCCATCAGCGGGCCCCAGTGGTACACGTCGCCTTCGACCAGTTCGGTGACCACGCCCACCGGCAGCGTCTTGATCTCGCTCGACGAGACGAAGGTCAGCGCGTAGATGAACTCGTTCCAGGACAAGGTGAAGGCAAAGATGCCGGCCGAGATCAACCCCGGCACCGACAGCGGCAACACGATCTTGATCAGGATCTGCCAGCGCGTGGCCCCGTCGATCAGCGCACACTCCTCGAGCTCGAACGGAATGCTGCGGAAATAACCCATCAGCAGCCAGGTGCAGAACGGAATCAGAAAGGTCGGGTAGGTCAGGATCAGCGCCAGCCGCGAGTCGAACAGGCCGAGCTGGAAGACCACCGCAGCCAACGGGATGAACAGGATCGAAGGCGGCACCAGGTAGGCCAGAAAGATCGCGAGCCCGACGTGTTTGGCGCCGGAAAAGCGCAATCGCTCGATCGAATAGGCCGCCAGCACCGAGGCCACCAGCGAGAAGAAGGTGGCGACCGACGACACCAGCACGGTGTTCCACATCCATTGCGGATACGCGGTCTCGAACAGCAGGTGCTTCACGTGGTCGAGCGTCGGCGCGATGATCCAGAACGGGTTGCCTTCACTCGACAACAACTCGTTGTTCGGCTTGAAGGCAGTGATTGCCATCCAGTAGAACGGAAACAACAGCACGATCAGGAAGGCCAGCATCGGCAGGTAGACGACGATCCATTTGCGGCGCGTCGACTCGAGAAAATCCATGCCCACCGATTCGTTGCTGGCGCTCACTTGTCGGCCCCCCCTTGCTGCCAGGTGCGGCGCTGCAGGCCGAAGTAGCTGAACATGATGGACGCCAGCAGGAACGGCACCATCGCGATCGCGATCGCAGCGCCCTCACCGAGTGCGCCGCCGTTGATTGCGCGCTGGAAGGCCAGCGTGGCCATCAGGTGCGTGGCGTTCAGCGGGCCGCCGCGCGTGATCACGTATATCAGCTGGAAGTCGGTGAACGTGAACAGCACCGAAAACGTCATCACAACCGCGATGATCGGTGTCAGCAGCGGCAAGGTGACATGGTGAAACTGCTGCCAGGGCGTGGCACCGTCAATCGCCGAGGCCTCGTAGTACGACGGCGAGATGGTCTGCAGCCCGGCCAGCAGCGTGATGGCGACAAAGGGCACGCCGCGCCAGACGTTGGCTGCAATCACCGACAAGCGTGCGTTCCAGGGCGTACCGAGAAAATCGATGTACTGGTCGATCAGCCCCGCCTTCATCAGCATCCAGCTGATGATCGAGAATTGCGCGTCGTAGAGCCACCAGAAGGCAATCGCCGACAGGGCAGTCGGCACGATGTAGGGCAGCAGGATGACCGCGCGGAAAAAGCTCTTGAAGCGCAGGTTGCGGTTCAGCAGCAGCGCCAGCCACAGGCCGAGGAGGAACTTCAGCACGCTGGCCACGGTGGTATAGAACAGCGTGTTGAACAGCGCCAGCTGGGTCACGCTGTCACCGATCAGGTAGGCGTAGTTCTCCAGCCCGATCCACACGCCGGGCCGGCCCACCTTGGCGTCGGTGAAGCCCAGCCAGACACCCAGCCCGAGCGGATAGGTCAGGAACAGCAGCAGCAGCACCGCTGCCGGCAGCATGAAGATCAAGCCGAGCGCGTTGCGGCTGTTCTGCAGTTTTTCGAGCATAGGGTTTTGTTGTCAGCCATCAACCCTCACCCCGACCCTCTCCCGCCAGCGGGAGAGGGTGCGAGGACTGGCTGAAAAGGCCAGTCGGGGCGTCAGACCTTGTAATAACGCTCGGCGCGCTTTTGCGCACGTTCCATCGCTTCTTTCGGCGTCTTGTTGCCGCTGATCGCTTCGGCCACCATGTTGACGACGATGAAATCGGCTGCGGCACCGGCCGAGGCGTAGCCCAGCTTGCCCGCATAACCGGCCGGGCGCAGGTTTTTCACCGGATCGCGGTACGGCGTGTTTTTCGGGTCGACCGTCCAGATCGGTGTGCTCGCGTAGCCGGTCAACGGCGTGGCGATGTAAGCGCTGGCGCCGGTCAACCAGGGTTCGAACTGCTCCTTTTCCATCATGAACTGCAGGAAGGCCTTGGCCGCCTGTGGGTACTTGGTGTACTTCATGATCATCTGGTTGAAGAACAGATGCGACTCGGTCGGCACGCCCACCGGGCCGATCGGGTAAGACGCATGCTGGATGTCCGCGACCATCTCCTTGATCTTCGGGTCGGTTGAATTTTTTGCTGCGTAGTAGATCGAGATGCCGTTGTTGGTCAACGAGATCTGGCTGTCGAGGAAGGCCTTGTTGTTGTTCGGGTCCAGCCACGACAAGGTGCCCGGGATGAAGGTGGCGTACAGCTCCTTGCCGTATTCAAGCGCCTTCAGCGTCTCGGGGCTTTCAATGACCACCTTGTTGTCCTTGTCGACCAGCTTGCCGCCGAAAGCCCAGATCAGCCAGTTGCACCACAAGCCGTCCCCGGTGGCATTGCCAAGTGCCATGCCCGGTGGCGTGCCCTTTGCATGCAGCGCCTTGCACAGCTTCAGGAAGCCGTCGGTGTCTTTCGGGAAAGTGTCGAAACCCGCCGCCTTGACCATGCTTTCGCGGTACACCACCATCGCGCCGGCGGCACCGAGCGGAATGCCTATCCACTTCTTGCCGTCGGGCCGCAAAAACGCCTCGCCGGCCGGATACCACGGGCCGTACTTCTTGCCGAGGTATTCGGCAACGTCGGTCACGTCGAGCAGCTTGTCCGGGTACAGGTTGGCATCGTCGTTGGTCGACAGGATGATGTCCGGGCCGGCACCGGTGTTGGCGGCCACCGCGGCTTTCGGGCGCACGTCTTCCCAGCCTTCGTTGTCGACACGCACCTCGATACCGGTCTTTTCGGTGAACTTCTTGACGTTGACCATGTACGCGTCGATGTCACCTTGCACGAAGCGGCTCCAGCGAAGCACGCGCAGCTTGGCGCCCTTTTCCGGCTTCAGGTTCAGCGTCTGCGCGTGCAGCAGCGGCGTGAACAGCGCGGCGCTGCCGCCCAAAGTTGTGGTCGCGGCCACACCGGCCGTGCCTTCGAGAAACTTGCGGCGATTGAATTCGGTCATGTTGTTTCCTTCTTGCTGTGGTAAGGCCGGGGGTTGGGTTCAGGCGCGCAGCCGCTGGCCGGTGTCGGCATCGAAAAGATGAGCGCGCTGCAGATCGGGTTGCAGGTGAATGATGCTGCCGGGTGCGAAGTTGTGGCGTTCGCGGAACACCGCCGCAAGCTCGACACCACTGTTGCGGCAAGCGACGAAGGTGTCCATGCCGGTGGGCTCCATCACCACCACCTTGGCCGGGATGCCGCCACTGTCGACCAGCGTCAGGTGTTCTGGTCGGGTGCCCAGCACCACCGACTGGCCCTCGGAGCCGGCACTGTCTGGCGGTGTCGCCAGCCGGGTGCCGTCGTTGAGCACGATGTGCGGGGCAGACCCATCGCGCGACAGTTTGCCGGGCAGGAAGTTCATCGACGGCGAGCCGATGAATCCGGCGACGAAGCGGTTGGCCGGTTGGTCATATAGATCGAGCGGACTGCCGGCCTGCTCGATGCGGCCATCACGCATGACGACGATGTTGTCGCCCATCGTCATCGCCTCGATCTGGTCGTGCGTGACGTAGACCGATGTGGTTTGCAGGCGCTGGTGCAGTTCCTTGATCTCGCTGCGCATCGCGACGCGAAGCTGGGCATCCAGGTTGGACAGCGGCTCGTCGAACAGGAACACCTGGGGGTCGCGCACGATTGCGCGGCCCATGGCCACGCGCTGGCGTTGTCCGCCCGACAACTGGCGCGGGTAACGATCGAGCAGCGGGGTGAGTGCCAGAATATCGGCGGCGCGCCCGACCTTTTCCTCAATCTCCGACGTGCTGCGTTTGGCCAGCTGCAGCGAAAAGGCCATGTTCTGGCGCACCGTCATGTGGGGATACAGCGCGTAGTTCTGGAACACCATTGCGATGTCGCGCTGTTTCGGAGGCACGTCGTTGACACGCTTGTCGCCGATCCGGATCTCGCCGCCGCTGATCTGCTCGAGCCCGGCGATCATGCGCAGCAAGGTCGACTTGCCACAACCCGAAGGGCCGACCAGTACTGTGAACGAACCGTCGGGAATGTCGATGCTGACGCCGTGCAACACGGCCGTTTCGCCGAAATTCTTCTTCACTTCCCGTATCGTGACACTTGCCATGCAGTCGATTCCCCCCAAGCCGCGCCAAACGCTGGAGTATCAACACTGTGTTGCCGCGGCGCCATAAGGGCAAACCGGGGGGCCACTCTTTCATCCCAACAACTGCGCCAGCGCCCGTGCCACCACCTTGGTCGCGCGGCGCAGATCCTCGAGCTGAATGTGTTCGTCGGCGCGTTTGGCATTGCTTTCCAGCACCGTGCGCGGGCCGCAGCCGTACAGCACGGCCGGTATGCCTTGCTCGCAGAACAGTCGAGCGTCGGTGTAGAGCGGTGTCCCCGAAGCTTCGATGGGCTCGCCGAAGACCTGGGTTGCATGGCTGCAAAGCGAGTCGACCAAGGGTTGGTTGCCCTCGAGCGGTTTCAATGCATTTGCCAACAACATCCGCCTGATGTCGATCGTGATGCCGGGCGAGTTGGCAACGGCCTGGCGCATCACCTGGTGCAGGGCCGCCTCCACGTCGAGCGGGTTCTCTTCGGGGATCATGCGGCGGTCGACCTTGAGTACGACCTTGCCCGGAATGACGTTGGTGTTGGTGCCTCCTTCAATCAGGCCGACGTTGACGTACGGGTGATCGATGCCCTTGACCTGGCTCTTGATCTGCTTGTAGTCGGAGTTCTGCTGATACAGCGCAGTCAGGATCAGGTTGGCT
>JBBRID010000286.1:0-5426 GCA_038221635.1 Burkholderiales bacterium | reverse complement strand
TGGCCTCATCATGCGTGGCGCAGGACGCCGACGCAATGTGCAGCTCATCGCCCGCGACATCCCGGCAGATGGCGCACGACATTGCGAACCAGATCCAGCCTGATGTGTCGATTGCAGCGCGGCTGGGAACCCGGCCCTTGTTCAAGGACTGGTGGACCGGCGAACTTCATGCGTCGGGCGCGCAGTCGTCGGCACTGGCCGCTGAAGACGACATTGCATCCGACTCCGAGGCGGCTAGCTCCATCCGCAGCGCGCGGTTGGCACGCAGCCCGAAGGTGCGCGAAGCACCGAAAGAAGAAGACGATACACGGCAGGGCGCCTGGATGATCCAGGCGGCGGCTCCACATGAAGTCGCCGAGGATCCCTTCGGGCTGCAGCGGCCCACCGACCGCGATGCGCAGACGGCGGCCGACGAATTCGCCGAGTCCCTGGCCGAACTCGAGCAGGCTCGACTCGTCGCTACACCCGGCAGACCAAAGGAGGTTCTGCTGTCCGACGATCCGCCCGATGGTGCGGCGCGACAAGGTGCCTGCGCGGGTGCCGACGGATCGGGACAGATCTACTACCCTGAATGGGACCACCGCATCCAGGCCTACCGTGAACACGGTGCCACCGTCCGCTTGATGCCGGCCCCAGCTGGCCCGCAGTCGTGGGTCGACGACACCCTGGCCGAGCATCGTTCAATGCTGGACGCGATCCGGCGGCGCTTCGAGATGTTGCGCGGACAGCGCATGCCGCTGCGCCGACAACTGGATGGTGACGATGTCGATCTGGAAGCCTTCATCGAGGCTCGGGCCGATCTGCGCGCGGGGCTGCCGATGGCGCAGGCGCTATATAAATCGCAGAAGCGGGCCAGGCGCGACATGGCCATCCTGCTGCTCATCGACGTCAGCGGATCGACCGACGGCTGGGTCTCCAGCGGCCGGCGCGTCATCGACGTCGAACGCGAGGCGCTGCTGCTGGTGAGCATTGCCCTCAGCGCGCTGGGCGCCCCGTATGCGGCGCAGGCATTCTCGGGTTACGGTGCTCAGGCGGTGTCTGTGCGCACCCTCAAGCGCTTCGACGAGGCTTACGGCAACCATGTCGCGACACGCATCGCCGCGCTGGAACCCGAGCATTACACGCGCGCAGGCGCCGCGATCCGGCATGCCAGCGCAACACTAATGCGCGAGCCCGCCACGCAACGCCTGCTGCTCCTGCTGTCCGATGGCAAGCCCAACGATGTCGATGTCTACGAGGGCCGCTACGGTGTCGAGGACATGCGGCGCGCCGTCATCGAGGCCAAGCTGCAGGGCATTGCGCCGTTCTGCCTGACTGTGGACCGGCACGCCGCCGGCTACTTGCCAGGTGTGTTCGGGGTCAATCAGTACGCCTTGTTGGCGAAGCCGTCGAATCTGCCCGCTGTCTTGCTTGACTGGATGCAGCGTCTGGTCATGGCGGCGTAGCCGACGCCGGCCGACGCCATTGCAGGTCTGTAGAGATCAGGTGGCCGGAGCTGGCGGCACCAGCCAGCGACACAGTTGTTGGTCCAGGGCATGATGCCGATTGCACGCCTGCGGTCTGCGACATCTGGGTGAGCAGGGCCTGGGTGTAGCGCAGCAGCAGGTGCATCACCGGGCTACCTCGGTTGAATTCCTGCATCAGCACGCGGGACGGCAGTTGGAAGCCGCGCCCGGCCGACTGCACCACGGCACGGCCGGTCGTCGAACCGCCGCCCATGACAGCGAGACGCCGACCATGCCCTCGTTGCCCACGACCGCGGTCTCTGCCGAAATGCCGTTCTCCGTCAGGTACAGCAGCGAGACCAGGGACGTGGTGGGCAGAATCACGTGGCTGAGCCTATCGCCCGATTCGTACAACACCTGTCCCAAGGGCCATGTCCACGGGCTTCAGATGCGGCTGCCAGCGCTGCCCTTCGTCATCGGGCAGGGCCGCCAACAGCCGGTTCTGACGCGGGTCGCCCTGAAGACCCCGGTGCAGTGCCAAAGTAGGGTGCCCCGTGTTGCCGAATGGCAAAAGGGTCGGATGGGCTGTCGACACGGAGTTTTCCTTTGTGCGCGGGCGCACAGACGCAAGCAACTAACACGCCTATAACTGCGCTTTGCCATCTGCGCGCGCAATGTCGGACAAGCCCCGCGCGACCATAACAAGCCTGCGGGTTCGCCTTGGCGTCACGGCAACAGGAATACGTTGATGGGTATCAAGTCGTCGGCGCGGAGGGCGGAGCCGCCGGTGCGGCGGCTCAGTCCGGGCGCATACTGCATGAAACTGGATCAGCTATGAAAGATGCCCATCGTGTAGCTGACGCGGCTCTGTCTAAATGGCAGGCCATCAGTGGGGCGCTGTCGCCGATCGTCGGCCAACGGGGCGTCACTGCGCTGCTCAAGCGCAGCCTGTACCTGAACCATCGCGAACACCGCTTCCTGGTGCACGTTTGTGCGCCCAGCGGCGAGACCGTGGACCTGGCAGCCTTGCACGCGGCGCTGTCGCAGCAGGCGTCCGACACATCCGCGGCAGCGCAGGCTGCGCTGCTGCAAACCTTCGTTGATCTCCTTGGCCGCATGATCGGCTCGGCGCTGACCGAGCGCCTGATCGGATCCAACCCGCTGCCTGCCCTAACCGGCTCTGCCACTCGGAACCATACGTCATGACCATCGGCAAGACCATCATGCAACGCCTGCACACTGGCGTACCCGGCCTGGACGAGGTGCTCGGTGGCGGCCTGCCCGAGTTTTCCTTCAACCTGATCGCTGGCCAGCCCGGCAGCGGCAAGACGACGCTGGCGCACCAGATCATGTTCGCGCTGGCCACGCCGGAGCGCCCGGCGCTTTATTTCACCGTGCTGGGTGAGCCGCCGATCAAGATGCTGCGCTACCAGCAGCAATTCGACTTCTTCGACCTCGACAAGATCAACCGCGCGGTCCGTTTCATCAACCTGTCCGAGGACACGTCGACCGGCGATCTGGACAAGGTCATGGCCAGGATCGTCGCCGAGGTCGAGGGCCGCAGCCCGGGGCTGGTGTTCATCGATTCGTTCCGCTCCGTGGTGTTGGCCAGCCAGAACGGATCGAACTCGTTCGTTGCTCTGCAGAAGTTCATCCAGGATCTCGGAATGCTGCTGACCAGTTGGCAGGCCACCACCTTCCTGATCGGCGAGTATTTTTCCGAGACCGATCCGAACCCGGTGTTCCCCGTCGCCGACGGAGTGATCTGGTTGCGCCAGAGCAAGCAGGGCAACTCCATCGTGCGCAAGCTGGAGATCATGAAGATGCGCGGCCAGCCCACACTGCCCGGCCTGCACACGTTCCGAATGAGCACCGCCGGGCTGCAGGTCTTCGCGCCGCCGCAGTTCGATAGCCTGCCCTATGCAGCCGCGGTGCAGCCCCCCGTGCAGCGCCTGGGCATGGGCGTGCCGGGGCTGGATGAGATGCTGGGCGGCGGCCTGCCCAAGGGCTATTCGTTGCTGGTCACCGGGCCGTCGGGTTCGGGCAAGAGCATCATGGCTGCGGCCTTTCTTGCAGAAGGTGCGCGTTGCGGTGAAACCGGCGTCATCGCCGCCTTCGAGCAGCGGCCCAACCGATCGCGCGGCCAGGGCCTGGCGGATCTGATCGAGAGCGGCCAGGTCGGCGTGGTGGACACGCGCGCGCTTGTTCTGTCGGTCGACGAGATCGCTGCGCTGTTGATCGCGGAGATCCGCAGGCTGAATGCCAGCCGCGTCGTGATCGACTCCTTGTCGGGCTTCGAGCTGGTACTGGCGCCCACCTTTCGCGACGAGTACCGCGAGTCGATGGCCCGTCTGGTGGCTGCGCTGGCCAGCACCGGTGCCACCGTGCTGATGACTTCGGAATTGGAAGATCGCTTCGGCGACCTGCGTTTCAGTCCATACGGAACCGCCTTCATGACCGACGCCATCATCGTGCATCGCTACGTCGAACTCGATGGCCGCCTGCAACGCGTGCTGGCGGTGGTGAAGGTGCGCGCGAGCCCTCATTCCAATGAGTTGCGCCTGTTCAGCATCAACGACGACGGCATCCAGATCGGCGAGGTCCTGGTCGGCGAGGAAGGGCTGCTGGGCGGCCAGCCGACACGGCGAAAGGGCTCGGAAAACGCTGCGGTCATGGGGCCTCAAGATGACTGACCAGGCCCCGCCCGCCGGGCAACCGACGCCGCAGGTGACGGCGAGCATGGTGCTCTCGACGGCCGAAGCCGAACAGAACCTGGCCGCGATCCAGGCTCAGGTGGACACGGCCCGCGCCGAACTCCATGCCCTGCATCGCGAGCTCGGGCATGCACGCTTCTCGCTGGCCGCCATTCGCGAAACCAGTCTCGGAGAAGCCAACGAACACCTCGTCCTCGCCGCACTGCAGGCGATGGAAAGTGCAGATACCGCCAGGGGCGATCTCGATGAGATGACGCATGCGAGTCACGCCGACAGCCTGACGGGCCTGCCGAACCGTGTGCTGATGCTGGACCGCCTGGAGACTGCGATCGCCATGGCGAGCCGGCGTGGCACGCAACTGGCCGTGCTGTTCGTCGACCTCGATGGCTTCAAGCATGTCAATGACACGCTGGGCCACGCCAAGGGCGATACGGTGCTTTGCGGAGTGGCACGCCATCTGAGCGCGTGCCTGCGCCAATCCGACACCGTCAGCCGGCACGGTGGTGACGAGTTCCTGTTGCTGCTGACCGAAGTCGCATCGGCGAGCGATGCGGCCGCCGTGGCCGCCAAGATCATCGCGGAACTGGGTCAGCCGGGGCGCTTCATCGACGCCTCGATGAAACTGGGCGCCAGTGTGGGCATCGCGATGTGCCCCGCAGACGGCACACACGCACAGACCTTGATCGAGCACGCCGACGCGGCGATGTACCGAGCCAAGGCGCGGGGCGGTGGGGTCTTCGAATTCCAGTCGCCGCCTGCCATGGTGCCAGCACCCGCGACGCCGGATGCGGCACGCGGTCCTTGAGTCGGACCGTGGCTCGGACCGCGACGCTCGCGCACGGGGACTCGCTCTGAGCCGGTAAAGCCAGCTTTCAGGCAAGCAGCCTGGAGAGATGAGCGTCTGCGACGGATTGTTTGTGGAAGTTCAGAGCCGCTATTTTCTGGCCGCCCTCACAACTTGAAGTCGTAGTCGATGACCAATGGCACGTGGTCGGTCCGAGAAGCGCTGCGCCTTGAATACTGACACCTCCTTCGCATGCGAAGCGACACCCGGTGTTGCCAGCTGATAGATGTTTGCGCAAAGAACCATGAATGTGAAACGATCCTGTTTCTCGCGACGGTTCTACCGGTGTCGATGGTCGGCATCCGGCCCGTTGCTGACGTTCTCGAACGACTGCTTTGTTCGTGCCGGAACCGAGAGACGCGGCAGGCGGCACCCGGACGGGGCTCATCATGCGGCGGTCGGCGCTGCGCGCCGACTGCGCTG
>JBBRID010000285.1:0-5439 GCA_038221635.1 Burkholderiales bacterium | reverse complement strand
CCATCGAGCGCAAGGTCGGATAGTCGCCGGGCGTCAGCACCACACAACGACCGGCAAAACCGTTCTGCGGGCACAGCTCCCAGGGCGTACCGACGACCACGGCCGAAGAAGCGAGGTCGTTGAAACCGAAGCGCTGGAAGTTGGCCACCTCACGCTCTGCGATGAACGAGCGACCAGCAAATCCTTCGCGCTCGTAGAAAGTCACGTTGCCGGGCACAGCATACGCTGGGCGCGGAACCTGCACCGATCGCTCGAGGCGCCGGACCGACGACACGCGATCGTTCAGGCCCATCGATCCCAGCGACGCGTAGCGGCCGGGTGGCAGGGTCACACATTTGCCTCGATAAGCCTCGTCGCTGCACACCTCGACCGGGCCATTGTTCACGATCACCGAAGATGCGGCGTCGTTGAAGCCGAACCGATTCAGGTTGGCCACGTCGTTGCTGGCAGTGAACGTGGCACCGTTAAAGTTGACGTGCTCGTAAAACACCGCGCTGGCATTGTCCGGGACATCCGGCCGTGCAATGGGTGCGTATCGGTTGTCGGCGATCCGTGCTTCGACGGAAATTTCCTGTACTGAACTGATCCGGTTGTTCAGGCCCATGGCGCGCAGAGAGGGGTAGCTGCCTGGTCGCAGTACCATGCATCTGCCCTGGAACCGGGTCTGGTCGCAGACTTCCCAGCGCCCGTTTTCAACCACGGCCGATGACGCGTTATCGTTGAAACCATACCGTTTGAAATTGCGCACCTCGCGATCGGCCGTGAAGGTTCTTCCTCCAAATTGCTCACTTTCGTAAAATGTGACCTGCGCGGAAGCCTGTGCAGCCACCGCCAATGTGGCCATGGCGAGAGCGGTCTTGAGGGGTAAATTCATACGAGTCTCCTGTGCGTATTGAAAGCAGGTGCTTTCGTTGGACGTTAAGGAGAATGTGTCGTCACAGCCAGCGGTATCGACCGCGACTTGGCGTCAACGCAGTCCTACGTGCTTATTCGGAAAAGCCGGCTTAACCACCGCTCAGCGCCAGCACGATGACCACCAGATCACCGGATTGCACGGTGTGGCTGAGGTTGCGCACGCCCAGCGCGTTGACGAAAACGCGCATGTTCGGCCGCAGATGGTCCTGCTCGCGCGACTCGCAGGTGTTGGCCAACGGTGACACGCTTCTGGCTGTGAAACAGCCCGAGTGGCGACCAGCAGCACCCCGCGCGCCGGCGACGGTGCGCTGCGGCCGGCTACGGTCTTTCGGGGCCCGCTGGCGAATCAGAGAAACCGCTCGAGCAGTCTTTTCGAATGGCGGTCAAGAGTCTTTGGGTCCGGGATGCCGAATTGCAGGCCCTGGGCGTCGGCGATCAACAGCCCGCCATCGGCGAGGCGACGGATGTCTTCTTCACCCTTGAGCACCAGTTCGGTGGCACCCCGGTCGGTATCGATGGCCCACGTGCTCGGGGTTGAAAAAGTCGAGACACTGCGAATGCGTTGGATCTTCGGCACGAACTCGGCTTCGGCCAGCACCTGCCTGATCAGCTCACGCTGTGGTGGTGGCAGCTCTGACAGGTGGGCAATCCACTGCCGTTCATGGCCATCGCTGCCGAGTAGCGAAATGCCTTCGTCTGGAGCCGCCAACGGAAATGCGCGCACCGCCCACACTTCTTCGCCCGCCGCGCCGGGCTCGGTCACGAGCATCAGGCGTCCGAACTGATCGCGTTGCAAGTCGACGGCGATGGGGGATGAATTTGATTCGCTCACGGTTTGGCCGGGCTAGCCGCGCTGTTCAGCTCGGCTTCATTGATCAGGTTGCTGCGCCGTTCACCATCGTCCGCTTCGGTGTCCACCTGACGCGCCTGCGCTTCGTACAAGCGCCAGTAGGCGCCTTCGCGCTCGATCAACTCGTCGTGTGAGCCGACTTCGACGATCTGACCGCGGTCCATAACCACCAGCCGGTCGGCGCGGCGCAGCGTCGACAAACGGTGCGCGATGGCGATCGTCGTGCGGCCCTGCACCAGGTTGTCGAGTGCTTTCTGGATTTCCTTCTCGGTTTCGGTATCGACCGATGATGTGGCCTCGTCGAGGATCAGGATGCGGGGGTCTATCAGCAAGGCGCGGGCGATGCTGATGCGCTGACGCTCGCCGCCCGACAAGCCCTGGCCACGTTCGCCGACGAGTGAGTCGTAGGCCAGCGGCAGGCGCAGGATGAATTCATGCGCATGGGCGGCACGCGCGGCGGCGATGATTTCGTCGCGTGTGGCGTCGGGCCGGCCATAGGCGATGTTCTCGGCGATGGTGCCGAAGAACAGGAACGGCTCCTGCAACACCAGCCCGATGTGGCGCCGGTAGTCGGACACGCTGTACTGGCGCAGGTCAACGCCGTCGACGTGGATGCCGCCTTCGCTCACATCATAAAAACGGCAAATCAGGTTGACCAGCGTGCTTTTGCCCGAACCGCTGTGGCCGACCAGCCCGATCATCTCGCCCGGCTGGATATCGAGATTCAGGTCGCGGATCACCGAACGCGCGCCGTAGCGAAAGCCGATGTGGCGCAATTCGATGCGCCCGCGCATGGCTGTCAGCGCCACCGGTCGCGCCGGCTCTGGAACGTTCGATACATGGTCGAGGATGTCGAAGATGCGCTTGGCGCCGGACGCCGCCTTTTGCGTCACCGAGACGATGCGGCTCATCGAATCGAGCCGCGTATAGAAGCGGCCGATGTAGGCGATGAAGGCGGTCAGCACACCGACCGTGATCTCGTTTCGCGCGACCAGCCAGATGCCGAAGGCCCAGACCACCAGCAGGCCGATTTCGGTCAGCAGCGAGACCGTCGGCGTGAACAGGCTCCAGATCGAATTGAGCTTGTCGTTGACCAACAGGTTGTGGCGATTGGCTTCGCGAAAGCGCTGCGCCTCGCGCTTTTCCTGAGCAAAGGCCTTCACGACGCGGATGCCGGGGATGGTGTCGGCCAGCACGTTGGTGACTTCCGACCAGACGCGGTCTATCTTCTCGAAGCCAGTGCGCAGCTTGTCGCGCACCACGTGGATCATCCAGGCGATGAACGGCAGCGGCAGCAGCGTGACGGCAGCCAGCCAGGGGTTGATCGACAAGAGGATCGCCGCCGTCATGCCGATCATCAACACGTCGGTGGCGAAATCGAGCGCATGCAGCGACAGGAAAACGCAGATTCGGTCGGTCTCAGAGCCGATGCGCGCCATCAGGTCACCGGTGCGTTTGCCGCCGAAATAGTCGAGCGACAACTGCAACAGGTGGTCGAAGGTGGCGGTGCGCAGATCGGCGCCGATTCGCTCCGACACCAGTGCCAGCAGGTAGGTGCGCGCCCAGCCCAGGCCCCAGGCGGCCACCGCGGCGGCCAGCAGCCCGAGCAACAGCCAGGCCACTTTCATCGTGTCGATCTGCTGGCCGTTCTGGAACGGAATCAACACGTCGTCCATCAAGGGAATGGTCAGGTAAGGCGGCACCAGCGTGGCCGCGGTGGATGCCAGCGTCAGCGCAAAACCGGCCGCCAACTGGCCGCGATAGGGGCGCGCGAACCGGCCCAGGCGCAGTAGCACCCAGGTCGACGGCGGGCTGTTGACCTCGCGGTTGCACTGCGGGCATTCATCGCTGTCGGGCGGCAGCGGCGCGAGGCAGCTGGGGCAAAGTCCGGTGTCCGCCAACGCCGTGTGCGGGTCGGCGAGGTTTTTCTGCAGTGCGACAAATGCCGCCACCAGGCGCAGGGCCTGGACATTGCGCGCCAGCGTGAAGCGCCAGCGCGCCAGGCGTTCGGTGCTGTCGTGCAGGTCGAGCGTGGCCACGCCAGCATGGTCAGCGTGCCTTAGTTGCAGATCGTTACGCATCGGCCAAGTGGCCCAACTGTTGGCCCCTGGCTCCCTGGACAGCAGACGGCGATTGGTCAGCGCCAGTTCACCGTTGCCGAAGCGCCCCGTGAAATCGAGGTCAACCTCCAGCTTTGCCAACACGTTCTCATCGTTCTCCAATTGATCTTGAAGCGGCCCGGCCGCAGCGACCGCAGGCATTTCAGAGGATTCGACGTGATGAAGACTGGGCATGGGACAGTGACTGCGGTTCTCGGGCTACATCCGCTGAAAGGCCAGGCACCGTGAGGGTCGCGGATTCTCGCCGAAGCGGCGCGGGAACGTTGCGTCAGGTTTCTTCGCCCAGCTTTTTGCCCTTTTATTCTGCACGTCCGGCGCGGGGGCACAATCGGGTGTCGCCGACCTCGAGAGTTGGCCCGTCAGCAACGAGGACAATGAGCAAGAAGCCAGACATCCAACTTCTTCGCGTGACCTACCTGCGCGGGCCCAATTTCTGGACCTATCGGCCGGCCCTCGAAACCTGGCTCGATCTTGGTGAACTGGAAGATTTCCCGTCCAACCTGCTGCCCGGGTTCACCGACCGACTGGTCGCGCTGTTGCCAGCGCTGGCCGAGCACCATTGCGGCGTCGGAGAGCCTGGCGGCTTTCTGCAACGGCTGCGCGAAGGCACCTGGGCGGGCCACGTGCTCGAGCACGTGGTGATCGAACTGCTGAACCTGGCTGGCATGCCGACCGGTTTCGGCCAGACCCGCAGCACCTTGCAGCGCGGCGTCTATCGCATGGTGTTCCGGGCCCGCGACGAAAAGGTGGCGCGCGAGGCGCTGGCGCTCGGCCACCGGCTGCTGATGTCGGCGATCAACGACGAGCCCTGCGACCTGCCGGCCGCCGTGACGCAACTGAGCGAACGCATCGAAGACTGCTACCTTGGCCCGAGCACGGCCTGCATTGTGGCTGCCGCAACCGACCGCGCGATCCCGCACATCCGCTTGAACGAAGGCAACCTGGTGCAACTCGGCCACGGTGCGCGCCAACGCCGCATCTGGACCGCCGAGACCGACCGCACCAGCGCCATCGCTGAAGGCATCGCGCACGACAAGGATCTGACCAAGCGACTGCTGAAATCCTGCGGCGTGCCGGTGCCGGTCGGCGAGATCGTCGAGAGCGCGGAAGCCGCTTGGGAGGCCGCGCAGGACATTGGCCTGCCGGTTGTCGTCAAACCGTCGGACGGGAACCATGGCCGCGGCGTCGCGCTCGACCTGTCGACGCGCGAAGACATTGCAGCCGCGTTCGAGGTCGCGGCGCGCCATGGCAGCGAGGTGATCGTCGAGCGTCACCTGATCGGCCACGAGCACCGGCTATTGGTGGTTGGCGGTCGGGTGGTCGCAGCGGCCCGCGGCGACGCGGTGTCGGTCATCGGCGATGGCAGCGCAACGGTTGCCGAGTTGGTCGACGCGCAGATCAATAGCGACCCACGCCGCGGGCCGACCGAGGATTTTCCGCTCGGATTGATCAATCTGAGCCCCGAACGCGCCGATGGGGTGGTGATGCTCGATCTGCAGCGGCAGGGCCTGGTGCCGACGTCGGTGCCGGCGGCTGGACGTCGCGAGCTGATCC
>JBBRID010000284.1:0-5488 GCA_038221635.1 Burkholderiales bacterium | reverse complement strand
GCCTGCCGGCCGCCTACCTGACTCGCGAAGCCTGGCTGCAAAACGTGCCCTTCTACATCGACGAGCGCAGCATCGTTCCGCGCTCGTTCATTGCGGAACTGCTGGCAGATGGCGAGCAGAGTGGAACCCTCGATGTCTGGTTGTCCGACCGCACCAGACGGGCGCTCGATCTGTGCTCCGGCAACGGCAGCCTGGCGGTGATCGCGGCGCTGGCCTATCCGGAGATCGAGGTGGTCGCCGCCGACATCGACGATGGCGCACTGGAGATCGCGCGGATCAATATCGACAGGCACCAGATGGGGCAGCGGATCCAGGTGTTGAAGTCCGACTTGTTCGAGCAGATCGTCGGCCGCTTCGACCTGATCGTCTGCAATCCGCCTTACGTCAACAGTGGCAGCATGTCGGCATTGCCGGCCGAATATCGGCACGAGCCGGCGCTTGCGTTGGCGGGTGGCGCCGATGGCATGGATCTGGTGCGTCGGATCGTTGCCGGCGCCAGTGCACACCTGTCGGATGAGGGCGTGCTGGTGCTCGAGATCGGCAACGAACGCCGTCACTTCGAAGCGGCTTTCCGGCGACTGGAGGTGGCGTGGCTCGACACCAGTGCCGGCGCCGACCAGGTGCTGTTGGTGACGCGCGATGCACTGCAGCGCTGGAACGGGCCGCGGGAGGCAAACCGATGATCAATATCAACGACGTGACCTTGCGCCGCGGCACCAAGGTCGTTCTCGATTCCACCAGCGTGACGCTGCAACCCGGCGAAAAGATCGGCCTGGTGGGGCGCAACGGCGCCGGCAAATCAAGCCTGTTCGCACTGATCACCGGCAAGCTGCAAAGCGATGGCGGCGACGTCGCCATACCGCCGCGCTGGCTGATCGGCGAGGTGGCGCAGTCGATGCCGGAAACCGACCAGCCTGCCACCGATTACGTACTCGAGGGCGATGTGCGGCTGTTGCGCGCGCAGCAGGCTCTGATCGACGCCGAGGCAGCCGACGATGGCCATGCGATGGCCGAGGCTCACCACGACATCAGCGAAGCCGGCGGCTTCGAGGCGCGGCCACGTGCGCAGGCCCTGTTGATGGGACTGGGCTTTCGCATCGACCAGCTCGACGAGCCCGTCAACAGCTTTTCGGGCGGCTGGCGGATGCGGCTGCAACTGGCGCGCGCGTTGATGTGCCCGGCTGACCTGATGCTGCTCGACGAGCCGACCAACCACCTCGACCTCGACGCGCTGGTCTGGCTGGAAGCCTGGCTGAAGCGTTACGAGGGAACGATGATCGTGATCAGTCACGACCGCGAATTTCTCGATGCGATCACCCAGGTCACGCTGCACATCGATGAAACCAAGCTGATTCGCTACACCGGCAACTACACCGCATTCGAAGAAATGCGGGCCGAGCGTCTGGTGCAGGCCCAGGCCAGCTTCGAGAAGCAGAAGGAGCGCATGGCGCACCTGCAGAAATTCATCGACCGCTTCAAGGCCAAGGCGAGCAAGGCCAAGCAGGCGCAGAGCCGGGTCAAGGCACTCGCGCGGATGGAGAAGCTCGGGCCGGTGCTGACCAGCGCCGATTTCCAGTTCGAATTCCGCGAGCCGCAGAGCCTGCCGAACCCGATGCTTGCTTTTTCAATGATGTCGTGTGGTTACACGTTACCCCCGGTCGCCGGGTACGACGACACGCCCCCCGAGGGGGCCGGAGCCGGCTTGGGGCGGCCCGGCGCCAGCTCCGCAGCGGCGGGCAAGACCGTGGTCGTGGTGCGTGACATCAACCGGTCGGTCTTGGCCGGTCAGCGCATCGGCATTCTCGGCGCCAATGGCCAGGGCAAATCGACGCTGGTGAAGACCATTGCGCATGAGATCCCGCTGGTTGCCGGCGAGGTCACCGAAGGCAAGGGTTTGTCGATAGGGTATTTCGCGCAGCAAGAGCTCGACGTGCTGCAGCTCGACGACGGCCCGCTGATGCACATGGTGCGGCTGGCGCGCGACGTCGGGCCGGCCGGACGCGAGCAGGAGTTGCGCGACTTTCTCGGCTCGTTCCGGTTCGTCGGGGAGATGGTCAACCAGGCGGTCGGTTCCTTGTCAGGTGGCGAAAAAGCGCGGCTGGTGCTGGCGATGCTGGTCTGGCAGCGCCCCAACCTGCTGCTGCTCGACGAGCCGACCAACCACCTCGATCTGACTACCCGCGAGGCCCTCAGCATGGCCTTGAACGAGTTCGAAGGCACGGTGATGCTGGTCAGCCACGATCGCGCGCTGCTGCGCGAGGTCTGCGACGAGTTCTGGCTGGTCAGCGAAGGCACGATCAAGCCCTTCGACGGCGATCTGGACGACTACCAGCAATGGCTTCTCGACAACTCTCGCGAGAGGGCCCGCCAGGCCAGAGATGCGGCGAAGGGCCCCGACAAGTCGGTTGCAGTGAAGGCCAAGAAAGCTGCGGAAGCCGTCACAGCAAGCACCGCGGCGTCGAGGAAGGACGACCGCAAGGCCGCGGCCGATGCGCGTCAGCAACGCGTCGAGCAATTGAAGCCGCTGCGCAAGGAGTTCAACCGGATCGACAACCGCCTGGGCGTGCTTCACAGCGAACGCGACAGCATCGAATCAGCGTTCGCCAAAGCTGGACAAGCGCCGGAACAGTTGGCCGATGCCGGCCGGCGCCTGAAGACTGTCGCAGACGAGATCGACAAACTGGAAGGCCGCTGGCTCGAACTCAGTACCGAGATCGACACCCTGAACAGCGAAATGGCGTGACGGCGCGACCTGCCGACAGCGTCTCAATCAGGCTCTTTTGCGCACCGGCGAGCGAACTGCCAGCGCACGCTGCATCATCCTGTTTCCCTCACCCCTGAAAGGAACCCAAGATGGCACTCGAAAAGGTTGTCTACACCGCACAGGCCACATCGACCGGCGGCCGCTCCGGTACCAGCAAGTCTTCCGATGGCGTGCTGGATGTCACCCTGACGACGCCCAAGGAACTGGGCGGTGATGGCGCCCGCGGCACCAATCCGGAACAACTGTTCGCGGCGGGTTATTCGGCCTGCTTCATCGGCGCGATGAAACACGTGGCGATGGGCAAGAAGATCAGCCTGCCGGCCGATACCTCGATCACCGCGAAGGTCGGCATCGGTCCGATCCCCGCCGGTTTCGGGATCCAGGTGGCGATGGACATCACGATCCCTGGTATGGATCGCGAGCAGGCCGAAGAGCTCGTCGCTGCGGCGCATGGCGTGTGCCCCTACTCGAACGCAACGCGCGGCAACATCGACGTGACACTCAAGGTCGTTTGAGGAACGGCGCGAGGCGGGGAATCCCGGTCGAAGGCCTCACGATTGGCCCTCCATCAAGCGCAGCATCAACTCGATCCGCGCCTGCACCGGTGTCAACGACCCCGCCCCTGCCAATTCGGGCACTTGCGCGCCGAGTACGGTCTGCAACAGGGCGTCGGCACCATCTCCAACCAGGGCACCTGACGCGCAACGCGTGCTGCGGACGACGACGACCCCCGATTGAATCGCCCGTTCGAGCGGCGCGTCCCAAGCACGATGCACCGTGCCGTTGCCGGTCGCCGCAATCACAAGGCCACCGACCTTGGCTTCAACCAGCAGATCGATCAGGCGCGCGTGGGCACCTGCACGGCTGGTGACGATCTCGATCCAGGGCCAGAGTGCCGCATCGACGCTGAGTGCCGGGTGCGTGGCGCCGGGAACACCACCATCAGGCCAGTCACGGAACTGTCTCAACCTGGCCTGTTCGATCACCCCGATCGGCCCGGCATCTCCGCTGCCAAAAGCCTCCAGCCGATAAGGGTGGAGCTTGCGCAGATCGGCCGCGCCGATCACCTGGCCGGCAACCACCGCAACCACGCCGCGCGCACCTGGCGAGGTGGCGACCGTCACCGCATCGAGCAGGTTTTGCGGTCCGTCCGGATGCAGTGCGGTGGCCGGGCGCATCGCCGCGGTCAGCACCACTGGCTTGGTCGTGCGCACGACACGATGCAGGAAATAGGCAGTTTCTTCGAGGGTGTCGGTGCCATGGCTGATCACGACGGCGCCAACCTCGTCGCGCGCCAAATGTTGTATGACCCGCAAAGCCAGGCGTTGCCAGGTTGCGTGGTCCATGTCCTTGCTGTCGATCTGCGCCAGCTGTTCGCTTTCGATAGCCTCGCTGCGGATGCCCGGCAAGCCTTCAAGCAGACTTGAAATCGCGAGGCTGCCGGCTCGATACGCCGTGTGATCGGACTGCGCCGCCGAGGTGCCGGCAATCGTTCCGCCGGTGCCCAGGACGACCAGCTTGCGGTCGATGTTTTGCATTTTTTTGAATACTGGATAAAAATACAGCTTGCCACGTCACGAGGAGTCCCATGCTCGCAGCACCCAAACTCACCGACCGCCAGCAGGAAATCTACAACCTGGTCCGCAGCACCATCGAGCGCACCGGGGCCCCGCCGACTCGCGCCGAAATTGCCACTGCGCTCGGCTTCCGATCGGCCAATGCGGCAGAGGAGCATCTCCAGGCTCTGGCTCGCAAGGGTGTGATCGAACTGGTGGGCGGCACCTCGCGAGGCATCCGCTTGCAGTCTGACACACTGCGCGCCGTTCACCAGCGTCGCCAGGAACAGGCCAGCCTGCCGTTGAGCGGCATTGCGCAGCTGATGCTGCCGCTGATCGGCCGGGTCGCAGCCGGCAGCCCGATCCTGGCGCAAGAGCACGTCGACCGCACCTACCAGGTCGAATCCAGCCTGTTCAGCCAGCAGCCCGACTACCTGCTGAAGGTGCGTGGCATGAGCATGCGCGATGCCGGCATCCTCGATGGCGATCTGTTGGCGGTCAAGCAAACCAGCGAGGCCCGCAATGGGCAGATCGTCGTCGCACGACTCGGCGACGATGTCACCGTCAAGCGCTATCGGCGCAACCGACAAGGCATCGAACTGCTGGCCGAAAACCCCGACTTCGAGACCATCCATGTCGCCGAAGGAGATCCGCAGTTTGCACTCGAGGGCTTGGCCGTGGGTTTGATTCGCAACGGCTCGTCGCTGTAGGCGCGCTGGCAACCCGATATGCCCAAGCTACTGACCCGCGGCGCACTGGCCAAAGCGCACCACCCCGATGATTGCCAGCAGCTCGAGCAGCTGCCCAATATCGGCCCATCATTGGCAGCCGATCTGCGGTCAATCGGCATCGATACGCCACAACACTTGCGCGGCGCCGACGGATTTCAACTTTATCAACAGCTGTGCCAGGTCACCGGGCAACGCCAGGATCCCTGCGTTCTCGATACCTTTCTGGCAATCACCGACTTCATGGCTGGCGCACCCGCTGCCCCGTGGTGGCGCTATACGGCCGAACGCAAACTTCGATTCGGACAGATTTAGTCTCTTTCCCGCTAGGAGCCTGTCGGGCTTGGGGCGTCGATAGCGAGAATCGGCCCCAGCGAGGACAGTTCTTGCCGGATTTGCAGCCCCATAGCCCAGCTATGGGGCAAAAAGACGGTGAGAAA
>JBBRID010000283.1:0-5495 GCA_038221635.1 Burkholderiales bacterium | reverse complement strand
GTGCTGCCGCCGCCAGCACACCGCCGTCTAACCCGGCATCGACCGGATCAACGCTCGACCCGACGCCCCAGACGATTCCCGCGACCTCTCGCGAACCCAGCGGCACTCGTACCAGCGTCCCCGCCGGCAGCGCGCTCGTTGCCAGGTAGTCGAGCGGCTTTGCCAGACCGCTGTGCTGCGGCGCCTCGACAGCCACGGACAGCCGATGAGGCGTCGTTGGGGGTAGGTTGGAAAGTGACAAGCAAGTTACCGCAGAAAGCTCATGAAAATCTCAGGAAACACGGCTAAACCCATGATTGGATTCGTCTTTTCCAGGTTTCCACTCAATCTGTGGATAACTTTGTGGGCAAAGTGCCCGCAGCGTCGCTAAATGCTTGATCTTGTTGACCAAGCGGTCAGTTGCCCACTTTCGCAGCATCTTTGAACATCCAATGAAATCAACAGCTTGCAGCAGCTTGCAATTTTGGTGCTGACGCGGCGCAGCAATCGACGAGGTGCAAAAGCTGGAGGACCGGATTTGGGGATAAGTCAAGTGGTGCAAGCTGGAATGGCAACACTTTTTCCGCTTGACAAGTGGGCCAATGGCCGCTCTCCGGCGTTTTTCGGGCCCGCGGAGCCGCACCCGGAGATACCCTGACGCGGTGCGTCCCAGGTCAGCACCGCTCGCGCCGATTGCACCTGTTTCAATTGCGTTGCCGCATCCGCCGGGAGTGTGTATGCACCGCCTCGACCAACGCGCTGACGTGATCGGGTGGCGTATGTTGGCTGATGCCGTGGCCGAGATTGAAGATATGGCCACCGTGCACGCCGTCTGCATCGGTGGGCGGTCCGAACGACTCGAGCAGTCTGACCACTTCGGTCTCGATGCGTGCGGGCGGCGCGAACAACACATTGGGGTCCAGATTGCCCTGCAACGCCACCCTGTTGCCGACCTGGCGTCGCGCCGCCGCCAGGTTGACGGTCCAATCAACCCCCAGGACGTCGGGCTGCAACTGCGCCATTTCTTCCAGCCACAAGCCGCCGCCCTTGGTGAAGACGATAAGAGGAATGTGCTCGCCACCGTGGTTGGAGATCAACTGGCTCAGCACCCGGGCCGTGTAGGCCAGGCTGAACTCCTGGAATGCCCCGTCTGCGAGCACGCCGCCCCAGCTGTCAAAGATCATCACCGCCTGCGCACCCGCTTCGATTTGCGCATTCAAATAGGCCGCTACCGCATCGGCGTTGATCGCCAGCATGTGGTGCATCAAATCCGGCCGCGAATAAAGCATGGTCTTGACCATGCGGTAGTCATCGGACCCCGCACCTTCCACCATGTAACAGGCGAGGGTCCACGGGCTGCCGGAGAAGCCGATCAGCGGAACTCGGCCATCGAGCGCTTTCCGGATCGACGTGACCGCATCGAAAACATAGCGCAGCTTGTCCATGTCGGGCACGACGAGCGCCTTGACCGCCGCTTCGTCGCGCACCGGAGAGGCGAATTTCGGCCCCTCCCCCAGCGCGAAACTCAACCCGAGCCCCATCGCATCGGGAACGGTCAGGATGTCGCTGAACAGAATGGCGGCATCGAGCGGGTAACGCTCCAGCGGCTGCAGCGTGACTTCGGTGGCGTAGTCGGTATTGGTCGCCAGCCCCATGAAACTTCCCGCCTTGGCGCGGGTTGCTCGATATTCGGGCAGATAGCGGCCGGCCTGGCGCATCAGCCAGACCGGCGTATGGTCGGTCGGCTCGCGGCGGCAGGCGCGAAGGAAGGTGTCGTTACGAAGCGGGGCAAACATCGCCGAATTATCATGCCCACTTACCCTGAACGGAGGATTCCATGATCGCCGACAACATCCTGCAGACCATCGGCAATACGCCGCATATCCGCATCCAGCGCCTGTTCGGATCCGGCGCACGGGTTTTCATCAAGAGCGAGCGCAGCAATCCCGGCGGTTCGATCAAGGACCGGATCGCGCTGGCGATGGTCGAGGCCGCGATCGCCTCGGGAGAATTGAAGGCCGGCGCCACCATCGTCGAGCCGACCTCGGGCAATACCGGTGTCGGACTGGCGATGGTCGCCGCGGTGATGGGCTATCCGCTGATCCTGGTGATGCCTGACAGCATGAGCGTCGAACGGCGCCGCCTGATGCTTGCCTATGGCGCGAAATTCGAGCTGACACCGCGCGAGAAGGGCATGAAAGGCGCCATCGCGCGCGCCCAGGAACTGCTGACCGAGATTCCAGGCTCGTGGATGCCGCAGCAGTTTGAAAACCCTGCCAACATCGAGGTCCATGCGCGGACCACCGCAGCCGAAATCGCCGCCGATTTCCCGGACGGCATCGATGCCCTGATCACCGGTGTGGGCACGGGTGGCCACATCAGTGGCTGTGCCAAGGTGCTGAAGGCCAAGTGGCCGAAGCTGCAGGTTTTTGCGGTCGAACCGACAGCCAGTCCGGTCATCAGCGGTGGCGCACCCAGCCCGCACCCGATCCAGGGTATCGGCGCCGGCTTCATCCCGACCAACCTGCTGACCGATCTGCTCGATGGCGTGATCCAGGTCGATGCCGAACCGGCACGTGAAATGGCCCGGCGGTGCGCGCGCGAGGAAGGCATGCTGGTGGGCATATCGTCGGGCGCCACGCTGGCCGCCATTGCGCAGAAGCTGCCCGACCTTCCAGCAGGCGCGACCGTCGTCGGCTTCAACTACGACACCGGCGAGCGCTACCTGTCGATCGAAGGATTCCTGCCGGCTGAATAAAGCCCGATCGGGATCGGCCGATATCGGGGAGGTGACTCACAAACTCGATCCCGGCCAGGAATCCGCACCATGCAAGAAAAGAAGTTCCGCCTCGTCACCCGCAGCGATTTTGACGGGCTGGTTTGCGCCGTTCTGCTGAAAGAACTGGATCTCATCGACGAGATCAAGTTCGTGCATCCGAAGGACATGCAGGACGGAAAGATCACGATCACCGATCGCGACATCACGACCAACCTGCCCTATGTTGCGGGCGCCCATCTGGTTTTCGACCACCATTCGTCGGAAACCATCCGCAATGGTGAGAACCGCAGCGACAACCACATCATCGATGCCGATGCGCCTTCGGCGGCGCGGGTGGTGTTCGACCACTACGGCGGCAGCAAGACCTTTCTGCGGATTTCACCGGACATGATGGAAGCGGTCGACAAGGCGGATTCGGCGCAGTTCAGCCGCGACGAGATTCTGGATCCCAAGGGGTGGGTCCTGCTCAATTACCTGATGGACGCGCGGACGGGGCTGGGGCGCTTTCGCGATTTCCGCATCAGCAATTACACGTTGATGATGGATCTGATCGAGTATTGCGCGACCCATGGCATCAACGACATCCTCGGACTGCCCGACGTCAAGGAGCGAGTGGAGCTCTACCTCGAGCAAGCCGACAAGGCTCGCGAGCAGATCGAACGTTGCAGCACCCTGCGCGGCAACCTGGTGGTGCTGGATCTGCGCGATGAGGAGACCATCTGGGCGACCAACCGCTTCATGATCTACGCATTGTTTTCGACTGCCAATATCTCGATCCACGTGTTGTGGGGCGTTCAGAAGAGCAACACCGTTTTCGCCACCGGCAAGTCGATTCTCGACCGCGGAAGCCGCACCAACGTCGGCGAGCTGATGTTGCGGTACGGCGGCGGTGGGCACCATGCGGCCGGCACTTGCCAGGTTGGAAACGAAGACGCTAGTCGGGTTCTGGCCGAGTTGGTTTCCCGCATCAACGCCGACGGCTGAGGATTCGCCCTGGCGAGACGACAGACACCTGTCGCAAATATCGCGCTGGCTCGGCCAGCTAGCGGGTAGCATCCATGCTGTTTTCCCATCGGAGCACCTGCAATGATTCGACGTTTCTGGCTCGTGCCGATGCTGCTGGCCGCCGCCTTGACGGGCTGCGGCTACAACGACTTTCAACGCCTCGATGAAGAGGTGAAAGCCGCCTGGTCGGAAGTGCTGAACCAATATCAGCGCCGCGCGGACCTGATCCCGAATATCGTCGCTACGGTCAAGGGCGAGGCCAATTTCGAGCAAGAAACCCTGACCAAGGTGATCGAGGCCCGCGCCAAGGCAACGTCGATCCAGGCGACGCCGGAACTGGTGAACGACCCGGCCGCCTTCAGCAAATTCCAGCAGGCTCAGGGCGAGGTCAGCAGTGCCTTGAGCCGACTGCTCGTCGTCAGTGAACAGTATCCGAACCTGAAGGCCAACCAGGGATTCCAGGATCTGCGGGTACAGCTCGAAGGCACAGAGAACCGCATCACGGTAGCCCGCAACCGCTTCATCAAGGCCATCACCGGCTACAACGTGCTGGTGCGCAGCTTCCCGAGCAACTTGACCGCGAAGGTCCTGAGCTACGAGCTGAAACCGACCTTCACGGTACAGAACGAAGCGCAGATCTCAGCGCCGCCGACTGTCGACTTCGGCAAACCCGCATCGAAGTGAGCACGCGCGGCATCGGCCACGTCACGAAGCAGCCGCTCTGGTCAGCACCGAGCTGGACGTGGCTGCTGCCGTTGCTGGCCGTGCTGCTGCTGGGCAGCGCCTCTGCGCTGCGGGCCCAGGATTTGCTGCCGATACCGCCGCTCAGCGGCCGAGTCGTGGACCAGGCCGGTACGCTCAACGACGCCCAGCGTCAGGCACTCGATGCGAAGTTGGCCTCGCTGGAAGCCCAAACCGGCAGCCAGGTGGTCGTTCTGTTGGTGGCAACGACCGCACCGGAAGATATCGCCGCCTATTCGCAGCGCATTGCCGATCAGTGGAAACTCGGCCGACGCGATGTCGGTGACGGCGTACTCATCATCAGCGCCCAGGGTGACCGGCGAATCCGAATCGAGGTCGCGAAGACGCTCGAAGGCGCGATTCCCGATCTGGCTGCCAAGCGGATCATCGACGAAAAAATCACACCGGCATTTCGCAAAGGAGATTTCGCTGGCGGTTTGAATTCGGCCGTCGATGCAATTGGAACACTCGTGCGCGGAGAGCCGCTTCCCGCGGTGGCCGCCAACCACGGTTCAGGCAACGGTGACTTTACCTTCGACTTCGGCTCGCTGCCGCTGATCTTCCTGATTGCGGTTCCGCTGATTGGCGGCGTACTCACCGCAATCTTCGGGCGCATGCTGGGCTCGCTGGTCACCGCGTCTGCTGTCGGCGGCCTGGGATGGTTTCTGACCGGCAGCCTGTTGCTAGCCGCTGGTGGGGCGGTCGTCGCCATCATTCTGGTGGGCGTGATCGGACTTGGGGGCAGCGGTGGGCGGCGCGGCGGCTCTGCGCCAATCATCTGGGGCGGGGGCGGAGGGAGCAGTTGGGGCGGCGGCGGTGGTGGTGGCGGTTTCAGCTCAGGCGGCGGTGGCGATTTCGGCGGCGGCGGCGCCTCCGGCAGTTGGTAGACAAAGTCGCAAATGGCACCCACATGAACAGATGGCTTCGGATTCTTCGCCACCGCTTGCTGGACGAGCGACACGCACGACGCGTGATCGGTGCCGCCGGCCTC
>JBBRID010000282.1:0-5500 GCA_038221635.1 Burkholderiales bacterium | reverse complement strand
CCCACCGGATTGACGTCGAACAGATGGGCGCGCTTGAATTCGATGCCTTTCGGTGACCAGCCCATCGGCTTGTTGATCACCAGATCGGCAACCACCGCCATCATCCAGCTGATCGCGATGTTGGAGTACAAGCCGAGCACCTTGCCAAGCGCCTGGAATACGTTCAACTCCATCAGCATCAGCGCGATCAAGATGTTGAAGATCATCCAGACCACCCGACCGGGATGGCTGTGTGTGAGCCGCGCAAAGAAATTGCTCCAGGCCAACGAGCCTGCGTAGGCGTTGGTGACGTTGATCTTCAATTGCGAGATGAAGACGAACAAGGCGGTGGCAGCAACCGCCAGACCATAATTGGAGAACACCGCGCCGTAGGCGACCAGGTACATCTGGTTGGGATCAACGGCGCGATCGAGCGGCACCGAGTAGCCGATTGCAAGAAACGCCAGCAGCGCACCGCCGAGCATCTTCAAGACGCCGGGTATCACCCACCCCGGCCCACCGATCATCACGCCGGCCCACCAGCGCAGGTCGATGCGGCGACGGCCGTCGGGCCGCTTGGCACGGGCCGGTTCGGGCATGAATCGCAGGTAGTCCGCTTGCTCGCCCATTTGCGTGATCAGCGCGATGCCGACCGTCATTGCCGAACCGAACTTGAGCAGATCGAACCCAGCCGGCAACTGCCGGTTCGGCTGAGCGGCATCACCGCCACCGTAGGACCAGATCGTGGTCAACACCTCGGGATGCTGGTGCAACACGAAGAAGAACGGCACGATCAACATCACCAGCCAGAGCGGCTGGGTCCAGACCTGGAGCCGGCTGATGGTTGTGACACCGTGGGTGGCCAGCGGAATCACGACCAGCGCACACAACAGGTACCCCCAGGCCGGCGGGATGTCGAATGCCAGCTCGAGCGCGTAGGCCATGATGGCCGCCTCAAGGGCAAAAAAGATGAAGGTGAACGACGCATAGATCAGCGATGTCACCGTCGAGCCGATGTAGCCGAAACCGGCTCCGCGCGTCAGCAGATCCATGTCGACGCCGTGCCTCGCGGCGTAGACGCTGATCGGCCAGCCAGCCAGAAAAATGATCAGCCCGGTTGCCAGAATGGCCCAGAAGGCATTGATGAAGCCATAGTCGACCAGCAAGGTGCCGCCAACGGCCTCGAGTACCAGGAACGACGCTGCACCGAACGCCGTGTTCGCCACCCGCAAGGACGACCACTTGCGAAACGACCGCGGCGTAAAACGCAGCGCGTAGTCTTCCATGGTCTCGCGCGCGACCCAGCTGTTGTAGTCCCGACGCACCTTGACGACGCGCTGCACCGCATCGGTGCGCCCTCGATGCACCACCGCGGGGCCCAGCCGGGGCTCCGATGAGTCAGCGGACGTTTTGGCGGAGGTCATCCCAAAATGGGGCGCAAGCGCCATGCCAATGGGCAGCCGCCTCCGCTCCGAACCCCGGGTTGGAGGGGCTTCAGCCGCAATTCCTTGGCCCATTCAGCGCGAAGCGCGGCTGAAGCCGCTCCTACGGAGAAGCTACACCAGATCCAAACTCCGTTCAGGCACGTGATCTGCTAACTTCGCGCCATGGAACTGACGCCGCGCGAAAAAGACAAGCTGCTGATCTTCACTGCGGCACTGCTGGCCGAGCGTCGAAAGGCGCGCGGCTTGAAGCTGAACTACCCGGAAGCGGTCGCGCTGATCAGCGCCGCCATCATGGAAGGTGCACGCGATGGCAGGAGCGTGGCCGATCTGATGGCCGACGGGCAATCCGTGCTCGGTCGCAACGACGTGATGGACGGCGTCGCCGAACTGATTCCCGAGATCCAGATGGAAGCGACCTTTCCCGACGGCACCAAACTGGTCACCGTCCATCAGCCGATTCGTTGACCGCGCCGAACGGCGGTCGATCCGCTGCCCCGCCTTTGCCCCTTCCTACGGAGCCTCCCGAATGCCGATCGTTCCAGGCGAATTGTTGACCGACGGACCCGACCACGCGTTGAACCCTGGCCGCCGCAACGTGACGATGGTGGTCGAAAACAGCGGCGACCGGCCCATCCAGGTCGGCTCGCACTATCACTTTGCGGAAACCAACGCCGCGCTCACCTTTGATCGCGCCGCCGCACACGGCATGCGACTGAACATCGCCTCGGGCACCGCGGTGCGTTTCGAGCCCGGACAACAGCGCACGGTCGAACTGGTCGACTATGCCGGTGACCGGCAGGTCTTCGGTTTTCGAGCACTCGTGCAAGGAAAGTTCTGATGGCACACATCAACCGCCGCGCCTATGCCGAGATGTTCGGCCCTACGGTCGGCGACCGACTGCGGCTCGCCGATACCGGCCTGGTGATCGAGGTCGAGCGCGACCACACGCTGGCAGCAGGCAGCTACGGTGAAGAGGTCAAGTTCGGCGGCGGCAAGGTGATCCGCGACGGCATGGGGCAGAGTCAGCGCATCAATGGCCCGGGTCCTGCGGACGCGGTCGATTGCGTGATCACCAACGCCTTGATCGTCGACCACTGGGGCATCATCAAGGCCGACATCGGCCTGCGCGGCTGCCGCATTGCGAAGATCGGCAAGGCCGGCAACCCCGACGTGCAGCCCGGCGTCGACATCGTGATCGGCCCGGGTACCGAAGTGATCGCAGCCGAAGGCATGATCGTCACCGCTGGCGGCATCGACTGCCACATCCATTTCATCTGTCCGCAACAGATCGACGAGGCCTTGAGCAGCGGCATCACGACCATGCTGGGCGGCGGCACCGGGCCGGCCACCGGCACCTACGCGACGACCTGCACCCCTGGCCCGACGAATCTGGCGCGCATGCTGCAGGCGGCAGACGCCTGGCCGATGAACCTCGGCTTTCTCGGCAAAGGCAATGCCAGCCAACCCGAAGCGCTGCGCCAGCAGATCGAAGCCGGCGCCATCGGCCTGAAACTGCACGAAGACTGGGGAACCACGCCAGCGGCGATCGACTGCTGCCTGGGCGTCGCAGAAGAAACCGATACCCAGGTTGCGATACACAGCGACACCTTGAACGAATCAGGCTTCGTCGAGAACACCATCGCGGCAACCAAGGGGCGTACGCTATGTGCGTTCCACACCGAAGGCGCCGGCGGCGGCCATGCGCCAGACATCCTGCGCGTCGTCGGCGAAGAGAACTTCCTGCCTTCGTCAACCAACCCGACCATGCCGTACACGGTCAACACCGCCGACGAACATCTCGACATGTTGATGGTGTGCCATCACCTCGACGCCAACATTGCCGAAGACCTGGCCTTTGCCGAAAGCCGGATCCGACGCGAAACCATTGCCGCCGAAGACGTGCTGCACGACCTGGGGGCGATCAGCATGATGAGCAGCGACAGCCAGGCGATGGGCCGGGTCGGCGAAGTGATCCTGCGCACCTGGCAGACCGCGCACAAGATGAAGGTGCAGCGCGGCGCGCTGTCCGGCGACACGCAGCCCGGCGGGCTGCCGTCCGACTCCTCGCGCAACGACAACTCGCGCGTCAAGCGCTACATCGCCAAATACACGATCAACCCGGCGATCGCCCACGGCATCAGCCACGAGGTCGGCAGCATCGAAGAAGGCAAATGGGCCGACCTGGTGTTGTGGCGGCCGGCCTTCTTCGGAGTCAAGCCATCGTTGATATTGAAGGGTGGTTTCATCGCCGCGGCAGCGATGGGCGACCCGAACGCCAGCATCCCGACGCCGCAACCGGTGCACTACCGGCCAATGTTCGGCAGTTTCGGCGGCGCCCTGCATGCCGGATCGCTGACCTTCATGAGCCAGAGCGCGATCGCGGCCGATCTGCCGCGCGCCCTGCGCCTGAACAAGCCGGTTGCCGCAGTCAAGGCCTGCCGAAGCGTGCGCAAGCAGCACATGGTGCACAACAGCTGGCTGCCGACGATGGAGGTCGATTCGCAAACCTACCGGGTGCGCGCCAACGGTGAGCTGCTGACCTGCGAGCCGGCCAGCGTGTTGCCGATGGCACAACGCTACTTTCTGTTCTGAGAGGCGGTACCCGGTCGGAGCGATTTATGCCGCATCATGAGTCACGGCTGTTGTTTGCTGGCCCAACGAGGCCAGCGTTGCTGTGCGATTTACTCGCCGATGGCTTGTCCCTGCACCGATTTTTTAGGCCCCGACATCGAGCGTTGCTTCAGCGCTCGCGTCGTCACGGGAAGCAGCGCTTACAGTGACGACGCTTCCCACACACCGAAAATATCGACCGTCGATCGCGCCCCTTGAGGCAATGTAAAAGGGTTTGTCGAGAATTCAAGACCCGCCACTGCAAGCACACCACGGAGGCGGTTTCGCCAGCGAGGGCAACGCCGGCTGTCGGGCGGGTCCGCTTCTGACGCTGGAACAGCGACAACACTTGCTGGGGCAGCTGGTTAAAAAAAGGCGCTGCTGAGCAAGGCGCCGATGTCGGTTTCGATGCTCCAGTCGACGATGAGACAATGAGCTGGTCGATGTCGGTCTTGAAGTTTACGCCGATCTGCAAGTTGCTGTTGCTGGCCGTGACCACCTGTCGAACTGGTTGGCACTATGACCTGGAGTGCTGCGCCATGAAACGCATCCTCGTGACTGGTGCCACGGGTCAAGTCGGCTCGGCCGTGATTGCGGCGCTGCGTGCCGTTGACGGTAGCGTCGTTCGCGCGGCAGTGCGTGACGTCGCAAGGGCGACCACGTCATGGAGTGGCGATGCCAGAGTGCAGCCGGTAGGCTTCGATTTTCTCGACCACACGAGTCAAGACGCGGCGCTGGCCGACTGCGACTGTCTCTTCCTGTTGCGTCCGCCGCAATTCACCGCTGACTTCGGTGACTTGATCGCACGCGCGCGGCAACACGGCGTCGCGCACATCGTGTTCTTGTCGGTGCAGGGGGCGGAGAGCAACAGGTTCATCCCGCACCACAAGATTGAACAGCGGCTGATGTCCGGTGGCGTGCCGTACACGCTGCTCCGTCCAGCCTACTTCATGCAGAACTTCACAAGCACACTTCACGATGAATTGGCGCGACGGCACCGCATCTTCCTGCCGGCAGGGAACGCCCGTTTCACGCTTGTGGATGTCGATGACATTGCACGCGTGGCGGCGCGGGTGCTGATGCAAGCTGGCACGCAGCACCACGGGAAGGCCTATACGCTCACGTCGGAGACGCCACTGAACTTTCGGCAGATGGCCGAGCAGTTGACGACGGGTTTGGGAATACCCATCACCTATGTTTCGCCTAATCCGTGGCACTTCTATCGCAGGCTGCGGCGCGATGGTCGCGAGCCAGGCTTGATCCTCGTGATGCTGCTGCTCCACATGTTGCCGCGATTCACGGGCACGCCACCCGTCACGCACACGGTGGCCGACTTGACCGGGCGGGCACCGATCGAGTTCGCGCAATTCGTGGCAGCCCATCGAAACGAGTTGCTCGTTGCGCCGACTCGCTGAACTGAAATCGCCTACATGTTGCTCTTCACGTGTGAACAATTTCTGAACGGC
>JBBRID010000281.1:0-5504 GCA_038221635.1 Burkholderiales bacterium | reverse complement strand
CGGAAACAACAGTTCAGATGGTGAACAGCCGGATGTTGCTGGTAGCTGATGGTCAGGTTGTCCACGGTGACCGCCGCAGGAGGAGGTTTGGCCACCGGCAGGCCGGGTGCCATCGGCGTCGATGAAAATGGCCCTGTCCATTCCGACATGCTCATGCCCCGTTCGAGCTCATCGCCCAAGCCACCGCCAGCCAAAGTGCGGCAATCAGTGCCAGCGCAACCGCCACGCGCTGCGCTGCGGAAGACATCAGCATGCTGTTGCGTATCACGTTCCGCCCTGTTCCACGCAAGTGGCACAGCGCCCATGCAGTACCAGATCATGGGTTTCGACCTGAAATCCGGTGGGTGCAAGCTCCTGCATATTGCCCGGGCAGCCATGGATCGGCACCACCGTCTCGCAACTAGTGCAATGAAAGTGGTGATGGTGGTGCGCTTCGCCAGTCACATGCGGACCTGAGCGGCCTGCGGTTTTCCCCGGTACGGGATCGGCGTGTGTACATCGCGCTTCGTAGCGCGAAGGCTGAGCGGGCAGTTCGACTTTGACGATCTCGCCGTCCGATTCAAGTGCCTTGATCTGACGATAGACCGTCGACAAATTGAGCCCTGGCGCACTTTGTCTCGCCAGTTCGAGGATTTCGGCCGGGCTCAAGGTGCGGCCGCTGACTGCAAGTGATTCCAGTACGGCAAGTCGTTGACGGGTCAGTCTCTCCATTTGCCGATCTTAACGCGAATGCAAATGCATTTGCAGTAAGAGCAATTCTTTCTCGCCGAGGCGGGACTCTGGTCGGTGATTACCTTGATGTCTCGATGGCTTCGCTGGCCGTGGCTGTGTCTTGAACGTTCCAGGGATCGGCCTTTTGCTTGGCCACTGCTCGCTCCTGAGCAAACAGCGATTCGAGCTGCTGCCGTCCTTCCTTGGACGCTGCAATCAGTTTGGCCTCGTCCTTCCAATGCGGTGCCATTGCATCGAGCTGGGCGACGGTGTGCTTGCGAAAGCGCAGCGCCAGATTGCGTGCCTGGTGCGCTTCCCAGCCGAGCAGTTCGAGCACGCTGCGGCCGCTCATCAGCGCCGAATCGAGCGTTTCACGTTCGATCAGCGAAACGCCCAGTTCGCGCAACGCAAAGAAATGGCGGACGTTGCGTGCCCTCGCGACCACGGTCAGGCGCGGGAAATGTTCGCGCGCCATCTGCGCCACGCGCAGGCTCTGGTCGACATCGTCGATGGCGAGCACCAGCACACGGGCCTCATCAGCACCAGCCATGCGCATCAGGTCGAGCCGTGTCGCATCGCCATAAAAAACTCGCCAGCCAAAGCGCCGCATCGCCTCGATTTGCTCGGCGTTGTGGTCGAGCACGGTCGGCACGATGCCGTTGGCATACATCAGGCGCCCGACGATCTGACCGTAGCGCCCGAAGCCGGCAATGATCACCGGCGCCTGCTGAGCTTCGTCGATTTCCGGGATCGTTGGCTGCTTGGAGCTCGCGCGCCGGCGCCGCGCCTGGGCGTCGGCAAGCACCAGCAGCAATGGCGTCAGCAGCATCGAGATGGCAACCACCGCCACCAGCAGCGAACTGCTCGCTGCATCGATGACGCGGGCCTGTTCGGCGGTCTGGAAAACGACGAAGCCGAACTCACCACCCTGCGCCAACAGGATGATGAAAACCGGCCGCTCGCCCGATGGAATTGCCATCAGCCGTGTCATCAACCACAGCACAAAGGCTTTGATGCCGAGGAATCCTATGACCAGAACGAGTAGCAACAACGGCCGGTCCAGCACCACCGAAAAATCGATGGTCATGCCGACTGCAATAAAAAACAAGCCGAGCAGCAGGCCCTTGAACGGTTCGAGGTCGGTTTCCAATTCGCGCCGGTATTCGCTTTCGGCCAGCAGCACGCCGGCCAGAAAAGCACCGAGCGCCATCGACAAGCCGACCGACTCCATCAAGGCCGCGGTGGCCACCACCAGCAACAGCGATGCGGCGGTAAAGATCTCCGGCGTGCGGCTGCCCGCAATCCAGCGCAGCGCAGGCCGCAGCAGCAACCTGCCGCCTAAAACGATCGCTGCAATCACCCCGACCGCCTTGGCTGCACCAATCCAGCCATCGCCGCTGGCGCTGCCCTCGCCGGCTCCGACCACCAGCAGCGGAATCAGCGCCAGAATCGGAATCGCTGCGACATCCTGCAGCAGAGCCACGCTCAGCACGCTTTGGCCCGAGGTGGTCGACATCAGATTGCGTTCGGCCAGAGCGCCGAGGCCGATGGCTGTGGACGACAGGCCCAGTCCGAATGCCGCCACGGTTGCGATTCGCCAGTCGAGCGACAGCCAGTTCATCAGCATCGCGGCGAGCAGGCCGATGCCGACCATCAATCCGGCCGAACCGAACAGCTGGAAACTGCCCCAACCGAAGATGGGTCTTCGCAGGGCCCACAGGCGTCGGGGTTCGAGTTCAAGACCGACCAGGAACAGCATCAGCACGACGCCGAATTCGGCGAAATGAAGAATCTGCTGGGCGTCGGTCACGAGCCTCAGCCCCCAGGGCCCGATCGCGATGCCGGCGGCCAGGTAGCCGATGATCGACCCCAGGCCGAGCGCGCGCGCCAGTGGCACCGCGAGCACTGCAGCACCCAGATAGACCAGGCTGGTGGTCAGCCACGAGCTGTGCTCCATCAGGCGGCTTCCAGTTTTTGGGCGAGGAATGGCGATGGCGCGTCCTGACGTTCGGGCGGGCGGGCATCGTCAGGCAGAACGCAATCGATGCATCCCTCGAGCAACTCCAGCTCGGGCCACGCGGGATAACTGCTCAGCCGCTGAGAAAAAACCGCAACATGGTCGTCGAGGTCGGCAACCCCGGCCCGGTGTGCACCGTGCAGCACCATCGGAGCCAGGAAGCGCATGCCGCACAAGGCCGCGGTTTGCTCGTAGGGCGGCAGGAACGCGTCGAAAAAATAGCGGTTGTAGCCGTCAGGCCGATACGAGTCCTCGGCCCCACCAGTGCTTGTGACGAGCCATAAATCCTTGCCGCGCAGTGCATGGCCGTCCGGCCCGTAGGCCCAGCCGAAGGCCAACACGTCGTCGAGCCACAATTTCATCAGCGGTGGCATGCTGTACCAGTGCAGCGGGTGCAGCCAGACAATCAGCGTGGCCCGCGCCAGTGCCGCCTGCTCGGCTTCCACGTCGATCAGGTAGTCCGGATACAAGGCGTACAGATCGCGCACCTCGATTGATCTGGAGCTGGCATCACCATCGGCTGTGGATCTCGCCGCAGCGCGCATCATGCGGCGGTTCAGACGCGAATATTCCATAGCCGGATGGGCGACGATCACCAGAGTGTGTGCAGATTGCATGCGTTGGCGAGGCGTGGCGCCTGGGTTGGACAGCCCCGAGCGATCCGGATGCGGCGGCTGGTGATTTTTGCGGGTAGCGACGGCCCTGGCATTATTGGCGTTTGCTGGCAGTATTGCCGCAAATCGGCCTGGGGATCCGGGTCGGCTGCAGCTGCGCCACGCATCGAGGCGCAATCCGAGGAGGAAAGATGCCGGTCATCGTGGTGGCGAATCCCAAGGGTGGGGTTGGCAAGAGCACCTTGTCGACGCAGTTGGCGGGCTTGCTCGCGTCGCGCGGGCATTCGGTCATGCTTGGCGATGTCGACCGCCAGCAATCTTCACGCCAGTGGTTGGCACTGCGCCCGCCGGAGCTGGCGCCAATCCTGAGTTGGGAAGTCGATCGGGGCGAGGTGGTCAAACCACCCAAGGGCACCAGCCACGTCGTTCTCGATACACCGGCTGCGCTGCACGGCAAACGACTGGATGCGGTGCTGAAGGTCGCCGACACCGTCCTGATTCCGCTGCAACCCAGTCTGTTCGATATCCAGGCAACCCATCCCTTCGTCACCGAATTGCTGGCCCACAAGCGAGCCGCCAAGCTGCGCATCGGGCTGGTGGCGATGCGGGTGCGCGAAAATACAATTTCGGCCGAGCAGCTGCGCCAGTTCCTGGCAACGCTGCCAGTGCCGGTGGTCGGTCAGTTGCGCGATACGCAGAACTATGTGCAGCTGGCCGCGCGCGGCTTGACCTTGTGGGATCTGAACCCGAACCGGGTCGAGCGCGACCTGGAGCAATGGCGACCAATCGCCGAATGGCTGGAATCGGGCCGTGCCATCTATGAATGAGATCGATTGATGAAGACTTTCGAGAAGCTGAATGAATTGCAAGCGCTGGTCGGCCAGCATCTGGGCGACAGCGAATGGATCACCATCGAGCAGCAACGCATCGACCTGTTCGCGCAGGCGACCGGCGATCACCAATGGATCCATGTCGACCCCGAGCGCGCGGCTGCCGGGCCGTTCGGCACGACCATCGCCCACGGTTTTCTGACCCTCAGTCTGTTACCTGAAATGACGGCATCGGCATTCGACATCGCAGATGTGCGCATGGGCGTCAATTACGGCTTGAACCGGGTCCGCTTCACCGCACCGGTTCCGGTCGGCAGCAGGCTGCGCGGTCGAATCAAACTGCTCTCGTTCGACACGATCGAGGGCGGGGCGCAATTGATTGTCGAGGTCAGCGTGCAGCGCGAGGGCTCCGACAAACCGGTCTGCATTGCCGAATCGATCAGCCGGAGGTATACCTGAGGCTATAAGTTTTTTTGGTGGCGCGTCCCCCCGACCGGGGGTCTGCCCCACCAGCGGGGGAGCGCATACGATCGCTCATCGAGCAATCACCGGGGACGCATTGATGAAAGTATTGTTGATCGATGACCACCCGCTGATTCTGGTTGCCCTGCAACAGGTCATCCAGGGCCTGGGGGACCACCTCAGCGTGATCGGTGCGAGCGGCGCCCGTTCCGCTCGAGAGATCCTGCAACGCGATGCAGACTTTGACCTGGTGCTGCTCGATCTGCAACTCGGCGATGCAGATGGTTTCGATGTGCTGACCGAATTTCGCAACGCCTATCCGGCAATCCCGGTCGTTGTGTTGTCGGCATCGGATCGCACCAGTGACGTGATCCGATCGATCGACCTTGGCGCGATGGGATTCGTTCCGAAACGCGCGAGCAACGATACCTTGTTCGAGGCCCTGCACATGGTGATGTCGGGTGGCATCTACGTGCCGCCGATGAGCATGGGCGGCCCGTCAGCGGGCTCAAACGTGCCAGATATCAGCGATTCGGGTCGTGGTTCGACCGTCCAATCCGCAGCGTGGGGCAGTGATTTCCAACGTGCGCCGGCCGGGCTCGAGGCCTTGGGTCTGACACCCAGGCAGACCGAAGTGCTGGCGCAGTTGCTGCAGGGCAAACCCAACAAATTGATTGCGCGCGAACTTAACCTGTCGGTCGAAACCGTCAAGGATCATGTCGCCGCCGTGTTGCGAGCCCTCGATGTGAACACCCGCACCCAGGCGGTGCTGGCGGTCGGTCAGATGTCGCAGTCTCCCGGCGGGCTCGGCGCCTGGCGCGCCAAGCAGAGCGGGCGACACTGAGGCATGGTAGACGCTGCGCAGGCGTC
>JBBRID010000280.1:0-5506 GCA_038221635.1 Burkholderiales bacterium | reverse complement strand
CAGCCCGCCTGGCTTACTGGGTCTGTGAGAATGCCAAGACAACGCGAGCCCTGCTCAAGCGCGTCGACGCCATCGTGCCATTGGCCGCACCATTGCAATCCCTGTCGATCACCGAATTGCCGCGCCCCGCAAAAGGCGGTTCGGCGCGCAACGCGCCGGCGCGCGAGGCCTGGAATGCGCTGCTTGCGCCGGCTGCCCAAGGGCACGATCTCGGCTTGTTGTCGGAGGCTGGACTGCCTGCGGTCGCCGACCCGGGTGCCGGCCTCGTCCAGGCAGCGCACGATCTCGGAGTCGAAGTGGTCGCACTCGCAGGTGCCAGCTCCTTGCTGCTGGCATTGGCGGCCAGCGGATTACAGGGACAGAGTTTTGCCTTTGTCGGTTATCTGCCGATCGACAGCACGACTCGCGCGCAGCGGATTCGCGAACTGGAGGCAACGTCTCGACGCAGCGACCAGACCCAGCTGATGATCGAAACGCCGTACCGCAATCAGGCGTTGCTGAGCGCCTTGCTCGCGACGCTGCACCCGGCAACCCGGCTGGCGGTTGCCTGCGGCTTGACGCTGCCCGGCGGGATCAATCGAAGCGCGACAGTCGCCGAGTGGCGCAAGCGCGGCTGGAGCTTGCCAGCCGACGTCCCGACGGTTTTTTCAGTGTTGGCCGGCGCGCCTTGAGGGACGGGCGACTCGGGCGGGGGAGAGGCGCTCAGGCGCTCAGGCGTCGCTCGTCGTCGTTTCGACCAGCTTGGCACCGAACAAGGCAGCCACTTTCTTCTTCGGCTTGATATTGGCCGAAACGCCCCGGGCAACTGGCGCGGATGCCGGCTTTTCCCAGCTCGGCCGGGCGTCGGCCGGCGCTTCGTAGGGCTTGTCGAAGAACGGATCTCGTGACGGCTGCGGCGCACTGCGCATCGGCGACCGCGGCGCGGCTTCGTCGACAGCGTCCGGGCGGGTTCGTTCGCGGTATTCGCGCCGTGGCGGAGGTGCCTGGTCATCCAAGTCCAGCGGTTCGAGCTCGATCTTCTTCTTGATCAGTGCCTCGATGTCGCCTACCAGACGCGTATCGTCGCGGGTGACCAGCGTGACTGCCAGGCCTGAGGCGCCGGCTCGGCCGGTGCGACCGATGCGGTGCACATAGTCTTCGGCATTGAACGGCACGTCGAAATTGAAAACCGCCGGCAGATCGACGATGTCCAGGCCGCGTGCAGCGACATCGGTGGCGACCATCACTTCGACCGATCCGGCCTTGAAGGCGTCCAGTGCCTTCAGGCGCTCGTCTTGCGACTTGTCCCCGTGCAACGCCGTTGTGCGCAGGCCGTCGCGCTCAAACGAACGCGCCAGGCGCGCGCAGCCGAGCTTGGAATTGACGAACACCAGGGCCTGCGTCAAGCCACGATCCTTGATCAATTTCAGCACCGCGGCCCGCTTGTCGTCGGTCGCGACGCTGAAGAAACGCTGCTCGACATTGGTTGCGGTCGCATTCGGGCGCGCCACTTCGACCAACACCGGATCCTGCAGATAACTTTCGGCCAGGCGCCTGATCTCGGGCGAGAATGTGGCCGAAAACAGCAGGGTTTGGCGCTGCTTGGGCAAGTAGCTCAGGATCCGCTGCAGGTCAGGCAGGAAGCCGATGTCGAGCATGCGGTCAGCCTCGTCGAGAACCACGTATTCCACCTGGTTCAACACGCAATTCTTGGCCTCGATGTGGTCAAGCAAGCGCCCGGGCGTGGCGATCAGCACCTCGACACCGGCTTTCAATTCAGCCGTCTGCGGCTTCATGTCGATGCCGCCGAACACCACCGCGGCACGAAGCTTGGTATGTTGCGAATAGGTCTTGACGTTGTTGGCGACCTGATCGGCCAGTTCACGCGTCGGCGCAATCACCAGCGCACGCACCGGGTGGCGTGCCGGCGAAACACTTGATGTCTCGTGGCGCAACATCTTTTGCAGCAGCGGAATCGAAAATGCCGCTGTCTTGCCGGTTCCGGTTTGCGCCGCGCCCATCACGTCGCGACCCGCCAGCACGACGGGAATCGCCTTGGCCTGGATCGGCGTCATCATCAGATAACCCGACTCGGCCACTGCGCGAAGCAGTTTCGGGTCCAGCGCAAGGGTGTCGAATCGAGCAGGCGCGGGGGCGGCTGCTGCGGCGTCGGGCGTTGCGCCTTCGACCATTTGTGGAGCTTCAATCATGCTTGATTATCGCGCCTGCAGCATTTTCTCGGGCTGCACGGCGTCTGTGCCCTTGCGCGAGCACCCTAAAATCGGATCGCTCGGCTGGTGATCCGAACCCACTGCCCCGTGATTCCCCCGGCCCTTTTCGCAGCTTTTGCTCACGTATTCCCAAGGCCCCACATGATCCTTGTCACCGGCGGCGCTGGCTTCATCGGCGCCAATTTCGTCCTAGACTGGCTGGCGCAAAGCGACGAGCCAGTCGTCAACCTCGATGCGCTGACCTACGCCGGCAACCGCGAGAGTCTGTCCTCGCTGGATGAAGATGAACGCCATGTCTTCATCCACGGCGACATCTGTGACCGCACGCTGCTCGACCGCTTGTTTGCCGATCACAAACCCCGAGCGGTGCTGCATTTCGCCGCCGAGAGCCATGTCGACCGCAGCATCCATGGCCCGGGCGAATTCGTCCACACCAACGTGCAGGGCACGTTCACGCTGCTGGAGGCGGCACGTGGCCATTGGATGAGCCTGAGCGACGCCGACAAAGCCGGGTTCCGCTTTCATCATGTATCGACCGACGAGGTCTACGGCTCGTTGTCGAAGACCGATCCGCCGTTCACCGAGAAAAACCTCTACGAGCCGAACAGCCCGTACTCTGCCAGCAAGGCCGCCAGCGACCACCTGGTGCGCGCCTGGCACCACACCTACGGCCTGCCGGTACTCACGACCAACTGCAGCAACAACTACGGACCGTTCCACTTCCCTGAGAAACTGATCCCGCTGATGATCGTCAACGCACTGGCCGGCAAGCCGCTGCCGGTATATGGCGACGGCCAGCAGGTGCGTGACTGGTTGTATGTGAAGGACCATTGCGCGGCGATTCGAGAGGTGCTGGCGCGCGGACGGGTCGGCGAAACCTACAACGTCGGCGGCTGGAACGAGAAGCCGAACCTCGAGATCGTGCACACCGTGTGTGCACTGCTTGACGAGTTGCGTCCCGACCCTGCCGGCGGCTATGCACGGCTGATCACCTACGTGACCGACCGGCCCGGCCACGATCGCCGCTACGCAATCGACGCCCGCAAGCTGGAACGTGAACTGGGCTGGAAACCGGCCGAGACCTTCGAGACCGGCATCCGCAAGACTGTGCAGTGGTACCTGGAGCATGCGGACTGGGTGTCCCGGGTGCAAAGCGGCGCCTACCGGGAATGGCTGGACCGCAACTACAGTGGTCGCGACGATGCGCTAGCCCTTGCCGGGACATCGGCGGCCGCACCCGAAAGCGCTCGCACGTGAAGATCCTGCTGCTCGGCAAAGGCGGCCAGGTCGGCTGGGAGTTGCAGCGCGCCCTCGCCACCCTCGGTGAACTGGTTGCGCTCGATTTCGACAGCACTGATTTCAGCGCCGACTTCTCGAAGCCCGAGTCGCTGGCTGCAACCATTCGCACCATTGCACCGCAAATCATCGTCAACTCGGCGGCCCATACGGCGGTCGACAAGGCCGAGAGCGAGCCCGAATTGGCGCGCGCGATCAATGCCACCGCCCCTGGCGTGCTGGCTCGCGAGGCGGCATCCTGCGGCGCCTGGCTGCTGCACTACAGCACCGACTATGTCTTCGACGGCAGCGGCACCAAGCCATGGGTCGAGGATTCTCCGACTGGCCCGCTCAGCGTCTACGGCCGCACCAAGCTCGAGGGTGAGCAAGCCATTCGCGCCAGCGGCTGCCGCCACCTGATCCTGCGCACCAGTTGGGTCTACGCGGCGCGCGGCGGCAATTTTGCGAAGACCATGCTGCGTCTGGCCAAGGAGCGCGATCAGCTCAGCGTGATCGACGACCAGATCGGTGCGCCCACCGGCGCCGAGCTGCTGGCCGACCTGAGCGCCCATGCGCTGCGCAGCGCGCTGCAACGGCCTGAGGTCGCCGGTACCTACCACGCCGTCGCTGCGGGCGAAACCAGCTGGCACGGTTATGCCAGCCATGTGATCGACTTCGCGCGTCGCGCCGGCCAGCCGATCAAGGTGGCGGCAACCGCCATTTCCGCCGTGCCGACCACTGCATTCCCGACGCCAGCGAAACGGCCCGCCAGTTCGCGCATGGCGACCAATAAGCTGCGAGACACTTTCGGTGTCACATTGCCAGACTGGCGGGTTGGCGTCGATCGCATGTTGACCGAGGTGCTTGGCTCATGAAAACGAGAACGATATGAAGCGCAAAGGCATCATCCTCGCTGGCGGCTCCGGCACCCGGCTGCATCCGGCCACGCTGGCGATCAGCAAACAGTTGCTGCCGGTCTACGACAAGCCGATGGTCTATTACCCCTTGTCGACACTGATGCTGGCCGGCATTCGCGACATCCTGGTGATCAGCACGCCCCAAGACACACCGCGCTTCGAGGCGCTGCTCGGTGATGGCGCGCGTTGGGGGCTGAACATCAGCTACTGCGTGCAACCCAGCCCCGACGGCCTGGCGCAGGCCTTCATCCTCGGGCGCGACTTCATTGCCGGTGACACGAGCGCACTGGTGCTCGGAGACAACCTGTTCTTCGGCCACAGTTTCCAACAACTGCTCGAATCAGCCGACGCGCGCGACTCCGGTGCGACAGTGTTTGCATACCACGTCAACGACCCCGAACGCTACGGCGTGGTCGAGTTCGATGCCGAACGGCGCGCACTGAGCATTGAAGAGAAACCGCACAAGCCGAAAAGCAATTACGCGGTGACCGGTCTGTATTTCTACGATGAGCAGGTCTGCGACATTGCCGCCGGCATCAAACCCTCGGCACGTGGCGAACTCGAGATCACGACGGTCAATGCGCACTACCTGCAGCAAGGCCAGCTCGATGTAGAGATCATGGGTCGCGGCTACGCCTGGCTCGACACCGGCACCCACGACAGCCTCCTCGAGGCCGGCCAGTTCATTGCGACGCTGGAAAAGCGCCAGGGTTTGAAGGTGGCCTGTCCGGAGGAGATCGCCTACCGCGCCGGCTGGATCGATCGCCGCCAACTGCAGGTGCTGGCCGAGCCGCTCGCCAAGAACGGCTACGGGCAATACCTGCTGCAGATCCTCGACGAACAGGTGTTCTGATGAAGGTGACCCGAACCGCCATCGACGGCGTGTTGATCTTCGAGCCCCGGGTATTTGGCGACGAGCGCGGGTTCTTCATGGAGAGCTTCAACCAGAAGGTCTTCGAAGACGCCGTCGGCAAAAGCATCGAATTCGTTCAGGACAACCATTCGCGCTCGGCCCGCGGCGTGCTGCGCGGAATTCATTTCCAGCGTCCCCCGCATGCACAGGGCAAGCTGGTCCGGGTGACGCAGGGCAGCGTGTTCGATGTC
>JBBRID010000279.1:0-5565 GCA_038221635.1 Burkholderiales bacterium | reverse complement strand
GCATCGCGAGTGCGCTGACAAGATCAGCGCCCACAGCAAAGCCGCGGCCGGCGTCGCCGGCTCTGCCAGCTTCGACGGCAGCGTTCATGGCGAGCACGCGCGTCTGGAAGGCAATCTTGTCCAGCCCTTCGATAACGGTATCGATGCCTTTGGCGCTGATGGAAACACGCTCCATAGCCTCGACGGCGCTGTCGGCAGTGGAGCGACCGGCGCGAACCGTGGCGATGGCCTGGTCGGCACGCTCGGTCGTGGAGAGCGACGAATCGGCAGATGATTTCAACCTGGCGTTGATCTGGACCAGCGCAGCATTGGTTTGCTCGAGGCTTGCGGCGTTGCTTTCGGTTCGCCTCGCCAGATCTTCCGAAGCACTCGCGATTTCGTTCGAACCCGTGTGAATATCGCCGGCGCTCTCGATGACGAGCTGGACCATGCTGCGCAAGGCGGCGATGGCTTCATTGAAGTTAATTCGCACTTCTTCATATCCAGGCGGGAACGCGGTATCGATCATCACACGCAGATCACCCGCCGCAACAGCAGTCACACCGCGTTGGAGCGCAGTTGTAATGATCGAATGCGTCGCGGCAGCCTTCGCTTCAAGGTCGGCTTTCGCCACCGCCGCGAGACGAAATTTCTCGCACGAGCGTGCCATCCGCCCGATTTCGTCCGACCGGTCAACAAACGGGATCGCGCTGTCATCGCCTCGGGCAAGGGTTTCCATCACGCCCGCAACCTGGTCGATCGGCACGATGACGCGCGAGCGGATCACGACAAAGGCGACAAGCCAGGCGGCTGCACCAAGCAGCGTCAGCACGATCGACAGGATTTGCGCCGTCCCGGCTGCGGTCAATGCTGCCGCTGTCACATCGTTGGCGATCTCGATCTGGATCCCCACAAGATCGCCGATTGCGGCGGTTTCGGGATCGATCGCCGGGTACATCTCGTTGACAACAAACGCGTCGAGCGCGGCCCGGTCGCCGCGCAGCAAAATCTGACGCAGCTTTTCAGCTGCTGCGTTTGCCGCCTGCATCCGTGTGCTGGCCTCGCGGGCGAGAACGGCTTCCTCGCCCTCGATCCTGGTGGCTGAGTATGCGCGCCAATGCTCGCTTATGTCGGCCTGGGCTTTTGAAACGGAAGCTGCGGCCGTCGCAAAGGATATGGTGCCATTGCGGGCCTTGTGCGCAGCATCAACGATGTCGACTGCGTACCTGTCACCGACAATTTTCAGATCACGAAGCGGTTGAACCCGGTCGGCAAGCAGGGTTGCCAGAGCCGCCTTGTTGGAGATGGCGCTGAAATTCGTGGTGCCGGCGAGCGCGATAAGCGCAACCGCCAACAAGGTCAGGCAGACCAGCAACTTCTGCCCAAGGCTCCAGGTCTGCATGACTCTCTTTTCCTCAAGCGCATGACGGCCGGCGCCGTTATCGTCGCAAACGCACCGCTTGATACTTTATAGCGGAGACGTAACCACTGGCGTGCCGTTGGCTTGCAAACAGGCGGCCAAAATTGTCGCAGGCCGGACAATTGTCGGGGAATTCTGCTGGATGACTTGACCCGCAACGAGACGGCTCAATCCGCTTCTGAGGCGCTTCGAACGGTCACGCAACGGTTGCGACGCTGTCGGTCGGCAAGGCAAATGACGCGCTTTCGGGTCGTCAGGTGGCAAGAGCCGATGCTGCCAGCCCGTGTGTCAGTGCGTTTTCAGAACTGATAAGTTGATCCGACATGGTGACCGCAGCCGGGCACGCCTGGGACCCTGCCGAGGTCGATTCCCGGCAATCGAGAGAGTAGCGCAGGACCTTGTCTATTTCGGTGAGACCCGACTTCAACAATCACTTCGGCTCATGATACCGGCCGATAAAGGGACAGATCTTACCCTCTGCTCGGGTACAAGGCCGGGACCGGATCAGGCCGCCACGCGATCCAGTCTCCATAGGCATGACAAGTCGCCAGTGTACGCGTGCTGCCGCCGGGCCAGCATGTCAGTTGCAGTTGTACCTCGACACGGGCAGGCGTCCATTCGAAACTGATCAAGGCGAGTGGACGCTCCGGTGTCGCTGTCGCACCGGCGCTTTCGATTGCATTCACGACCGTGCCACGCTCCTCGACAGAAAGATATTGTGCCACCATCGAGTGGAAGACGACCCGGCAGACGCCAGCAGACTGCGGCAACGCAAGTTGAGCGCCCAACCAATTGCCGGCCCGTGCCTGCTCGACGTGTGGCGGTCGTTGGCGGGCAAACGCCAAGGCCTGTTCCAGTCTGCGCGCACGATGCGGCTGGTCTGCCCAGATAAAGGCCAGCAGCCGTTCCTGCGTCAGCGGGTCCGTGGCATCGAGCGGATGGACATCGGCACCACGCGCCGAAACGACGTCGATCGGCGCGACGACCGGGATCGGGCCCGACCAGCTCGGCGCAATGACGATGTCGGAGGTTTCAGCGCCTGCAATCGCGCCACCGAAGTCGTAGCGGTAGCTCGCAAGATTGAGATTGAGGCCACAACTCGAACCGATCTCCAGCAACGCAAATGGCAGTCCGAACTGGTGTCTGACAACCATCAACGCTGCTGCGATCGCTGCCGCTCGCCCCACTTCGTTCGTTTGCGGCGTGTCGCGCATCCATCGGGCGACGAATTTGTCCTCCATCGCCAATGCCTCGCCGATGGCGCCATCGAAATCGGTGTGCAGCCCTTTGTACAGCGCGCTCAGTGGTGCCAGTTGTCGCCGTCTTGCGAGTGCGTGCAGGGCTGCGTTGAACCGCATGGCCAGGGCCGCCGAGGCAGGATCGCCCGGCCATTCCGCAACCAGCTGAGCCGTTTGGGGCGCACGGGCCAGTTGCCGTTCCCCAGCCTCCAGAACGGCAGCCACAAACGGCGAACCCAGATTTCTGGCGACATCTGCCTGGCGGAAAAACTCACCCCGCCTTACCATCATGTTCATCAAAACAGTGCCTTAACTGAGGCTGCAATGCATTTGGCAGGAAGCTGCCGCCAGGACCGATTGACGACGCCAGCGGCTGGCCTGCTCGGTATCAAAAATCGGACCAGTCGTTGCTCGCGACAGCTGCGCTGGAAACGACCTTCTTGACCACGTGCATATGCGATGGACGCGGCTGAGCCGCTGGCGCCGGCCGGATCGCTTGAACCTTGCGGGTGACACTGGACGGGGACAGTCCTTGCCGTGCGCCGAGTTTGAACTGGGCGGCTGCCTCCGACAGGCCATTCACTTCCGCGGTCAGATTGCGGGCGGCCGCCGACGTCTGTTCGACCATCGCGGCATTCTGCTGGGTCGTCTTGTCCATGCTGCTGACGGCGCCGGCAATCTCGGTGATCGTTGCGGACTGCGCCACATTGTCATCGGCCATTTCGGCAAGCAGCTTGTGGACATCCTCGACGCTGCCCGAAATGTCATACAAGGCCCCATCGACGGTCTGCACGGCCTCGACCGCCGTCACGATTTCGGCTTGCGTTACCGTCAACTGCATGCGCGCGCGCTTGGCTTCTTCCTCTGCGCGCATGGCAAGGGCACTGACCAGGTCGGCAACCACGGCAAAACCGCGACCGGCGTCCCCGGCGCGGCCCGCTTCGACGGCAGCATTCATCGCGAGCACGCGCGTTTGGAAGGCAATCTTGTCGACACCTTCGATGACCGAGTCGATCCCCTTGGCGCTGCTGCTGACCCTGCTCATTGCCTGCATCGCCGTCTCGGCCGTATTGCGGCCGGTCTGAACCGACGTCTTTGCCTCGTCGGCCCGCGCGACCGTGACCTGTGCGCTCTTCGCCGTGATGCGAAGACGGCTCTCGACCTCGGCCAGTGCGGCAGAAGCCTGCTGCAGACTGGCAGCGTTGCTTTCGGTGCGACGCGCCAGATCCTCCGACGCCTGGGCGATTTCCTCGGAGCCGACCCTGATATGGGCTGCACCCTCGCTGACCTGCAGGACAGTCGCACTGACATTGTCGAGCGCAGAGTTGTAGTTTTCCTTCAGCGCGGCATACATGCCCGGGAAGTCTGCCTTCACACGTGTCGTCAGATCGCGGGTGCTCAATTCCGCCAGGCTTGCGCCAAGCGTGGCAACCACCAACTGGACAGCGGACTCGGTAGCGGCCTTTTCGGCATCCGATGCTGCCTTGCTGATGGCGGCATCGCGGAAAACGATGACCGCGCGTGCCATCGCTCCCAGTTCATCGCCGCGGTTGCCGTCCGGAATGTTGATGTCATTCTGTCCGGCGGCAAGCTTGCCCATGATCTGCGTCAGGCGGGCGATCGGGCTGGCGATCAGGCGCGTCAGGGTGAAGGCCAGGGATATCGCAACGCCGATCAGCACCAGGCCGCCGACAATCAGGGCCGTGGTGGCATCGCCGATCGCCTTGTCCTGCCGTTCGGAATTGATCTTGATCAGTTCGACCTGCGCCGAGCGAATGTCGCGCAGGGGCAGCACGGCCGCCGATGTGAGAACGGCAGCACCGGCCCGGCGAACCTCGTCCTGCGCCGCTTCCCGGGCGCCGTCTGCGACGCGCTTGATCAGGCGGTCACCCCAGCGGGCCCGCCATTCCAGCGTTGCCGACCGCGATTTCAACAGAGCAGCCTTTTGCGCCGGATCGGTCAGTGTCTGTTCGAGCGCCGCCGAGGTGCTGTCATACTCGTCGCGCGCCTCGCCATAGGATTTGAGGTAGGTTGCGTCGCCGGTAACCAGATAGCCGCGCATCTGGCTGTTCTGGCGCAACAGGGATGTTTCCAGCGTCAGGGCATCGGCGTGGATGGCCTGGCTTTCGTTGTTGCGCTTTGTCGACGCTTCGATCAGCGACATGTTGCTGAAGAAAAAGGCCATCATCGCGGCTGCCGCCACGCAGATTGCCAGGAAGGACAAGCCGAGCTTCAGCCTGATGTTGAGCGCGTTCAGCATGACAACCTTTCTCGAATGGCCTGTCGGGCGATGCCGGGGCATGATGGCGCCCCGGCTGTTCCCGACTGTCAGAAGTTTGCGCGCACCGACGCGGAAATCGTGCGACCGTTGATCGCGCGGCCAAGGCCGACCCCATTGGCCGGGATCGAAGCCTGGGCAACCTCGATCATCGCGAACTTGTCGAACAGGTTGTTCGCATTGATCATGACCTGCAGTCGGTCCACCGGTCGAAACTCGACAAAGCCGTTGACGACGACATAGCCTGGCAGGCGTAGCCCGTTGACGTCCTGCGTGAAGCTGCCGGTCGTGCCGACCACGTTGGTGCCGAACGAGAACCGTTCGATATCGATCTGGGGCAAAGCCTGGAAAATCAGCTTGGGCTGGCGGCGCGGCTCCTGCCCGGCCACCGCTGGGTTCAGTGCATCGCCTTCGATCTTCGCATCGGTATAGGTCACGCCACCGGTGATGCTGAACACACCGCGGCGATAGATGCCTTCTGCTTCGATGCCCTTGGCGCTGTAGGTACGGATTGAGCAACCTGATGTCTGGAAATTCGCTTCGGGTGAGGTCAGCCATTCTGGCATTCCCACTTGATGTAGGCCTTAGTTTCGGAGGCCCATTTTTCGTCGATTTCGACGAGGATGGCGGTGGCGAGGCGCAGGAGGGCA
>JBBRID010000278.1:0-5583 GCA_038221635.1 Burkholderiales bacterium | reverse complement strand
CGCCCGATCAGGCCCAGCCCGAACTGTGGGTCGACGACGATGACGATCTGAAGCGCGCCGGCTCTTTGCTGGAGACGTTTCGCCATCCGCCATCGCATCTCTGGGCTTGTCCAGGCTGCCAGGAAATCATCGACGGCCCGTTCGAGCAATGCTGGAACTGTGGTCAGGCCATGCCGCCTGGTCGTTGAAAGGTCAGGCGCATGACTTCACGATTGACGCCGCAAATGGCCTTGCTGCTGGCCGTGCCGCCGCTGATGTGGGCCGGCAATGCGGTGGTCGGACGCCTGCTGGTCGGTCATGTTCCCCCGCTGGCGCTCAACACTCTGCGCTGGTCAGTCGCCGGCATGCTCTTGCTCCCGCTGGGCTGGCGCATGCTGCGCGACTTTCAATTGATTCGCCAACGCTGGAGATATTTTGCTCTGCTCGGATTCACCGGTGTCGGCAGCTACAACGCCTTCCAATACATGGCCTTGCAGACGTCGACACCGCTGAACACGACGCTGATCGCTGCCAGTTCACCGGTGTGGATGCTGGGCATCGGCGCACTCGTCTATGGCGTACGCGCCGGTGGGCGGCAAATTGTCGGTGCGGCGTTTTCTCTGACGGGCGTGGTGTTCGTGTTGTCGCGTGGCAAGCTGTCGGCGCTTGCCGAGATCAATCTGGTCGCGGGCGACGTGCTGATGCTGGTCGCCGTGATTTCATGGGCGAGCTACAGCTGGCTGCTGGCTCGTCCACCGACATCGATGCGCGGCGAGGCACGGCCCAGCTGGAACTGGGCCGAGTTCTTGCTGATCCAGGTGATGTTCGGCTCGGTCTGGGGAGCTGCGGCGGCCGGGATCGAGGCCGTGGTTCTGCCGGCCGAGATCGACTGGGGTTTTCCAGTGCTGGCCGCGATCGCGTACGTCGCAATCGGCCCGTCGATCATCGCCTACTACTGCTGGGGCAAGGGCGTGATGGCGGTCGGACCCGCCACCGCCGCCTTCTTTGCCAACCTGACGCCGGTGTTCGCCGCACTGATGTCGGCCTTGTTGCTGGGTCAATCACCGCAGTGGTTCCACTTGGTGGCCTTTGCGCTGATCGCCGCCGGCATTGTCGTGACGGCCAGGCCGGCGGCGGGCTGAGCAGAGGCCGCGGCTCGCGACCTGCTCTTCAGAACGTTCCGGGGAATGCACCGCCGTCCATCAGCAGATTCTGGCCGGTGATATAGCCGGTGTGGATGCTGCACAGGAACGCACAGGCCGCGCCGAACTCCTCTTTGGTGCCGAATCGGCGCGACGGATTTTGCGCCGCACGCTGCGCCAGGATGGCTTCGACCGACTGACCGCTCGACTTGGCGGCGCCCGCAGCGGTAGCCGCGAGTCGGTCGGTATCGAAGGGGCCAGGCAGCAGGTTGTTGATCGTGACGCCGTGTGCAACCGTCTTGCGCGACAGGCCGGCAACGAAACCGGTCAGGCCGCTGCGCGCGCCATTGCTGAGCCCGAGGATATCGATCGGCGCCTTGACCGCCGCCGACGTGATGTTGACGATGCGGCCGAAACCCCGGCTCTGCATCGGATCGACGACCGCTTTGATCAGTTCGATCGGCGTCAGCATGTTGGCATCAATCGCCTTGATCCACGTTGCCCGGTCCCAATCCCGAAAATCGCCCGGCGGCGGACCGCCGGCGTTATTGATCAGGATGTCGACCTGGGGGCACTCCGCAAGTGCCTGCGCACGGCCTTCGGGTGTCGTGATGTCGCCTGCAACCAGGCGCACCTCGCCACCGCCGAGCGCACGCAGTTCGTCTGCCGTGGCCTGAAGTGCCTCGATGCCACGTGCAGTAATCACCACATTGACGCCTTCAGCCACCAGCGCCGACGCGCAGCCTTTGCCCAGACCTTTGCTGGCAGCACAAACCAGTGCCCATTTGCCTTTGATACCGAGATCCATCTAAAACTCCAGTCTGTTGGTTGGAAAAATCAGCGGGCCCGAGCCAGCAACCAGATGCCGCCAAGAACTAGCACCGAGCCGGCCACCACCCAACCGGTGAACGGCTCGCCGAGCAATGCGGCGCCCATCGCGATGGTCGACAAGGGACCGACCATACCGGCTTGCGCGGCAACCGTCGCTCCCACCCGCTCGATGGCCATCATGACCATCAGGACAGGTGCGAAAGTGCAGATGGTCGCATTGAAGATCGACAGCCAGATGACCTCGGGTGCGACCGCCATTGCAGAGACCGGTCGAAGGACCAAGAACTGGACGATGCACAACACGCAGGCCACGCTGGTGGCCAGGCCGGTCAGGCGCAAGGCACCGAGGCGTTTGACCTCGGCACCGCTGTAGCAAAGGTAGACCGCATAACTCACCGCGCTGGCGAAGACGAGGGCGGCGCCGAGTGCAACGTCGGCACCGGCGGCGCTGACCTCGTGCCCGAATACCACCACCACGCCGCAATAACTCAAGCCCAATGCGAACAGCTGGCGGCGCGTGACCTTCGCACCGAACAACGCCACGCTGATGGCCAGCACCAGCGTCGGGTTGAGATACAGGATCAGCCGCTCGAGTCCGGCGCTGATGTATTGAAGACCCAGGAAATCCAGAAAGCTGGCAAGGTAGTAGCCGGCGAATCCCAGCCCGATCACGACCCGCCAGTCACGTGCCGTCAGCGCCGCCTTGCCGCGACCCGCAGCCCAGCTGAGCAGCAGGAACAACGGCAAGGCGAAGACCATCCGGTACATGATCAGCGTGACCGCATCGACGCCGTATCGATACGCGAGCTTGACGATGATGGCCTTGCCGGAGAAGGCGATCGAGCCACCCAACGCCAGCGCCAGTCCCGGCCAGGCGCGTTCAATCTTCACCGATGCGGCAGTTGCACTCATCGTTGGTTGTTCAGTCTTCCTGATCGAAAATGCGCGCACGTCGCAACCTGAGCGAAGGCAGCATGACGGCGCAAATCAGGCCGGCCGCCGCCAGCAGCAGCCCGGCCGATATCGGCCGGGTGACCAGGACTCCCCAGCTGCCTTCAGACAATTCCAGCGCGTGGCGCAGATTGGACTCCAGTGCCGGGCCGAGAACGAAGCCCAGGATCAATGGCCCGACCCGACAGCCGAATTTGAAGAGCCAATGCCCCAGCAATGCAAACGCCGCCATCACGAAAATATCGAATGCCGCATTGCGTACCGTGTAGGCACCGATGCAGCAATAGATGACCATCAACGCAGGCAACCAACCCAGAGCAGCATTGCGCGCTTTCAATGCCAGGCGCCCAATCAGGCCCCCGCCGAGAAACAACAACACGCTGGCAAGTGCGACCGCGGCGATCGAGCCCCAAAACAACTCCGGCCGCCCGGTCATCAGCTGCGGACCGACGATGACCTGCTTGCTGATCATCACACCGGCCAGCAGTGCCAATGAAGCATTGACCGGAAAACCCCAGGCCAGCAACGGAACGAAGCTGCTGCGAACTGCCGCGACGATGGCAGCGGTGGCACTCGGATCGTCGACCGGATCGACACCGACCGCTCCTTTGTGTCGAAGCACGCTATCTTCGACTCCAAACGCGACATGGCCACCGAGTCGTACCCCGCCGGGTACCGGACCGAGCAACGAGCCGAAGGCGGCACCGCGCAACAGTTGCGCCCACTGATGACGCAGATCGAAACGCACCCATCGCGAAGCCGACTCTGACGAGGATGGCGAGCCCGGCCACCGACCGACCATCGTCGCACTCACGCGGGCGATCACGGCCACGCCCATGGCCATCGGAATCAGACCCAGGCCAGGCTTGAGTTCACCCACATCGAAATTGAAGCGGGCCAGACCAGACGTCGGGTCGACGCTGATCTGCGAGAGCATTGCGCCAAGAACCAGGGTCGCTATCGCCTTGATCAGCGAACCCGGCGCCAACACGACGCTCGCTATCAGACCGAAAGCCATCAACGAGAAATACTCCGCCGGCCCGAATCGAAACGCCTGTTCGATCAATAGCGGGCTGATGACGACAATTGCCACCGCACCGATCAGGCCCGCCAGCAGCGCGACCAGCGGTGCAGCCCGGACGATCATCGTCCCGGCGCCGCGCATCACATCGCTGCCGGCTGGCGGGACCGCACTTGCCATCGGCATCTGGGCATGTGCCCCGCCGGACCCGACCGGCACGCCGCCATTTGCGCCGCAGTAGACGCCGACGATCAGCATCAATGCCGGCAGCATATCGAGTTGCTGCAATACCGGCAGCAGCATCGCCAGCATGGCGAGCAGCCCGACCCGTTTCACCGCGCCAGCCAATGCTCCGAACACACAACCGATCAACAGCAACAACAGATGCGGCAACTGCAAGGCGGCGACCAGACCGAGCGTCAAATTGTCGAACAGGTTCACGACGCAGGTCCGGTCACTGATTCAGCCAGTCAGAAGCGGCAACAGCACCACAGACAACCCCAACCACTGTACGAACACCAACCAGCACATCAGTCCAGCCAGCAGCGACACGCCGAGCCAGCCTCGCAAGCTGAGGCGGCCGGCGACAATTCCCAGCACAGCCGCCAACAACAGGATCGTCGACCACATGCCGATGACCGGCAGCACGACACCGGCCAGCAGCATGGCGGCGAAGGTGGCCAGCATGACACGCCAGTCAGTCGCCGCGATCGGTGCGCCATCGTCAGTTTCGAATGTCACCGCCTTGAAATTGACGATGCCGCCGAGAACCATCAACAAAAAGCCAAGCAGCAATGGGAAATAGCCGCCGCCCGGTTGCTGGCTGTCGCCCACCTCGAAGCCCGACGCACCTATCACGAAGAGCGTGCCGGCGCCGACGAAAAGCAGCCCGGCCCAGAAATCCTGCTGGTTTCTTATCTTCATCTTGTCCCCTGCCGCGCACCGCCCCATCTTGCCGAGGGAAAGCGCCGCGCCGCCTGCGATCCGGCATTTCGCCCGGCTCCCGGCCCGGCTGGTCAAACGGCCTAGGCGGCCACGCCGCCTAGGCCGCGAACCTTACTCGCCCAGATAGGCTGCCCGCACTTTCGGATCGTTCAGCAATTGCTTGGCGTCGCCACTCATCGTGACTTCACCCGATTCCATCACATAGCCGCGCTTGGCCAGTTGCAGCGCCCGGCTGGCATTCTGCTCGACCAGCAGAACGGTCACGCCGCGCTGGTAGATGTCGGCAACCACTTCGAAGATCTTGTCGACCATGAGCGGCGACAAACCCATTGACGGCTCATCGAGAAGCAGCAACTTGGGCTTGGCCATCAAGGCGCGGCCCATCGCAAGCATCTGCTGTTCACCACCCGACATCGTGCCGGCGAGTTGGTTGCGCCGCTCCTTCAGCCGCGGGAAGATGCCGAAGACGATGTCAATGTCGGCATCGATTTCCTTGTCGTTGCGCACAAAAGCGCCCATCTGCAGATTTTCCGTGATCGTCATCCGGGCAAACGTGCCCCGACCTTCAGGCACCATCACCAGACCCTGGCGCACCAAGTCCCACGCGCCCTGACCGCGGATCGAACGACCGAGGTATTCGATATCGCCATCGGCCACCGTCTGCAGCCCGGTGATGGCCTTCAGGGTCGTCGTCTTGCCGGCGCCGTTGGCACC
>JBBRID010000277.1:0-5599 GCA_038221635.1 Burkholderiales bacterium | reverse complement strand
GCCATGTACCAACCAGCCCATTTCGACGAAACGAGAAACGAAATCATGGGGCAGCTGATGCTCCGGTATCCGCTCGCACTGCTGATCCACACCGGCCCCGACGGCGTGGCCGCTGATCCGGTTCCGCTGATTCACGACCCCGACAGCGGACCCTTCGGCTGCCTGCGCGGCCATGTCGCCCGCGCCAATCCTCTGTGGCGCCATGTTTCGGCGCAGCCCGACGTGCTGGTCGTCTTTCAGGGCCCGCAGGCCTATGTGTCGCCGAATTGGTATCCGACCAAGACCGAACACGGCAAGGCCGTGCCGACCTGGAATTACTGCATCGTCCAGGCGCGTGGAAAACTGCGGGTGATCGAGGATGCGGATTGGCTGCTTCGCTTGGTAACCCGTCTGACCGATCGGCATGAAGCCCCGCTGAAAGCGCCGCCGTGGGCAGTCGCCGACGCGCCGACCGACTACATCGACAAAATGCTCGGGGCGATCGTTGGTATCGAGTTGCCGATCGAGCAGCTCAACGGAAAATGGAAAGTCAGCCAGAACCGCTCGGTTGCCGACCGGGCCGGCGTGGCGAACGGGCTGGCCGACCTGCCGGATCAGTTGGCCCTGGCGATGTCCGAGCAGGTACGAACGCCGGGCGCCTGAAAAAAGGCGCCACGTGCCGAAAATCAGGCGTCAAAACGGAATGTCGTCGTCCATGTCATCGAAACCGGTGGACGATTTCGATGCCGGCTTGCCGGCTGGGGCGCGCGAGCCCGGCGCACTGCGCTGCTGTGGCTCGCCATGGTCGTCGTCCGAACCGCCGCCACCGCCACCGCCGCGATTACCACCGCGGGCATAGTTGCCGCCACCGCCGCCGCTGCCGCCGTCCTCGCCGCCGCCTTCACGGCCGCCGAGCAGCTGCATGTTGTCGGCGATCACCTCGGTGGTGTAGTTGTCCTTGCCTTCCTTGTCGGTCCATTTGCGCGTTTTCAGACGGCCCTCGACGTAGACCGGGCGGCCCTTCTTCAGGTATTCGCCCGCGATTTCAGCCAGGCGGTCGTAGAAGACCACCCGGTGCCATTCGGTTTCCTCGACCTTGTCGCCGCTCGACTTGTCTTTCCAGTTGCGGGTGGTCGCGACGCTGATGTTGCACACCGCACTGCCATTCGGGGTGTAACGGACTTCGGGGTCGCGGCCGAGGTTGCCAATGAGGATGACTTTGTTGATCGAGGCCATGGGTGGATCCGGTTGGTGCTGGAACGGGCGGAGGAGTCGGGGCTGCGCCGGATAACCGGTCAGAAACCCGGCGATGGCGCGAAACTGAACTGGAATTATGCGGCGAAGGACCGCTGGCGACATCGCGCCGATGGGTGCCCTCTTCACCGGATAACGTCATGCCGCCCCTCAAGCGGGCGTAATGCGTGCCGATAAACAACCATGAGTTTTCATCAGGATGACGCCGCAAGATGCCGCTGCCGCGGTATTGGCTGCGCGTCTTGTCAGGCGACATCGGGTCTGAAATGAGCAATCGGTCTGACGTGGCGGTTCCTGCCGCAGCTTCGAGCGGGCTGTTTGCCCGCTGGCTGGAGCGTTGCCTCAAATCGACTGCAGCACCTGTACCTTCGAAACTGGCTTTCGAGGCGACCCGTGCAAGCTCCATGCCACCACCGACGGCGGATTCCCGCTTCGAGCAGTTGTTCGAGTCGACCGGCGAAGCCCTGATGTTGTGCAGTCGCAAGGGCCTGATCCTGGCGGTCAATGCCGAAGCATCGAAGATGTGCGGCCGCCCGCCAGAGGCCCTGATCGGCCGCAACATGCTGGAGCTGATCCGAAACGGCAATGGCGCGAAGGCCGACGGGCGCGACGAATCGATCCTCGGAGAGTCCTTGCTCAAGACAGGCGCGGACATCTCGACACGTGTCACGGTGAGGGTCACACCGCTGGTGCATGGGGGCGCACCCCAACGGCTGTTGCACCTGAAGCCGGTCATCGAGCCGCACTACCCGTCGTCGCACCTGCACCAACTGGCCAATTTCGACAGCCTGACCGGTCTTGCGAACCGAGCGCTGTTCCGCGACCGCCTGACCCAGGCGATGGCGCGCGCGCGGCGCACCGGTGATCCACTGGCGCTGATGTTCCTCGATCTGGATCGCTTCAAGGTGGTCAACGACAGCCTCGGCCACGAGGTTGGCGACCGGCTGTTGATCCACGTCGCCAATCAGTTGAAACACTGCCTGCGCACAGTCGATTCGGTGCTGCGCTGCAGCAGCGACGAACAACAATCAACGCTGTCGCGCCTGGGCGGAGACGAATTCACGGTGATTGCCGAAGCGGTTGGCAGCGCCGAACGAGCCGGCCTGGTCGCACAACGCCTGCTCGAGGCGCTGGCCACACCATTCATCGTCGGCGAGGAAGAAATCGTGATCGGCGCCAGCATCGGGATCTCGATGTATCCGACCGACGACGTCGACTTGGATTCCCTGATCCGACACACCGACATGGCCATGTACCGCTCCAAATCACTGGGGCGCGGCATGTTCACTTTCTACAGCGATGACCTGAACGAAGCGGTTGCGACCCGGCTGTCGTTCGAGAGCAGTCTGCGTCATGCCATCGAGCGACAGGAATTTCTGCTTCACTACCAGCCCAAGGTCGACTTGGCCACCGGGGAGGTGACCGGCGTCGAAGCCTTGCTGCGCTGGCATTGCCCGCAAAAAGGCATGGTGCGGCCCGATCGCTTCATCACCGTGCTCGAGGATACGGGCATGATCGTGCCGGTCGGTGCCTGGGTGATACGCGCGGCCATTTCCGAAATGGCCACCTGGGATCGACTCGGACTGCCGCCGATGCGCATGGCCGTCAACATGTCGGCGCGGCAGTTCCGGCACCAGCACCTGATTTCGCTGATCGAGGACACGCTGCGCGAAAACGAGATCGAACCCAGCCGGCTGGAGATCGAACTGACCGAAACCTTGCTGATGGAAGATAACGAAGCCAGCCGCAGCATGTTCGCCAACTTCGCGCGAATGGGTATTCGCCTCGCGATCGACGATTTCGGTACCGGCCACTCCTCACTGGCCTACCTGAAGCGGTTCAATATCGACACCTTGAAGATCGACCGCTCGTTCGTGAGCGAACTACCCGACGATGCCGACGATGCGGCAATCGCCAGTGCGGTGATTGCAATGGGCCACAGCATGCGCATGCGCGTGGTGGCTGAAGGTGTCGAAACCCAGGCCCAGGCCGATTTTTTGCGCGACCTCGGTTGCGACGAGATGCAGGGTTATCTGTTGAGCCGCCCGTTGCCGGGCGCCGATATGGCCGAATGGCTGCGCGAGTACCAGCTTAACCGGCTTAAAGCCATCCGTGCCGTCGGCAAGGACACCGGGCCGATGCCGTTGATGACACTGTGGGAGGCCACGGCTACGGCCACGCTGTAAGCTGCCATCACCCGGCGCGCGCCAACAAACTTCTCCACTGCCCATCCTTTCAGGCGGGGTCGGCTGGTCGTGTGCTGGCTTAACATGAGGCCTACTCCAACGCGCTCATGTCTGTCGACTCCATCGAACACGCCGGCCACCACGCCGACACCGAACCCACTGCTGCAAAGGCCTTGTGCAAGGACATCCTGCACGAGGTATTCGGCTACGAAACCTTCCGCGGCGCACAGGCCGACATCATCGACCACGTGACGGCCGGCGCCGACGCGCTGGTGTTGATGCCAACCGGCGGCGGCAAGAGTCTCTGCTACCAGATTCCCGCGATTGCGCGGCATCGCCGCCAGCAGGGGCTATGCGTTGTCGTCAGCCCGTTGATCGCGTTGATGCACGACCAGGTCGGCGCGCTCGAAGAGGCTGGCGTTCATGCCGCCTTCCTCAATTCATCGCTCAGCATCGACGAGGCGCAGCGCATCGAGCGCGAGATGATGAGTGGCCGCCTGGTTCTGGTCTATGTCGCGCCGGAACGGCTGACCACGCCACGGTTCCTGGCGCAAATCGACTCACTCCACGATCGCGGCCTGCTCGGCCTGTTTGCGATCGACGAAGCACATTGCGTCAGCCAGTGGGGTCATGATTTCCGCGAGGACTACCTGGCGCTGGACGTGCTGCACGAGCGCTACCCGGACGTTCCCCGCATTGCCCTGACCGCCACGGCCGACCACGTGACCCGTGCCGACATCGTCGAGCGCCTGCAGTTGCAGGATGCGCGCATCTTCATCAGCAGTTTCGACCGGCCCAACATCCGCTACGCCATTGTCGAGACGGACAACGCGCGTGCTCAGTTGCTGCGATTCATCAGCGACGAGCACGAAGCAGAGGCCGGCATCGTCTATTGCCAATCGCGCAAGAAGGTCGAGGAGACCGCGGCCTGGCTGGAAGCCGAAGGCGTGACGGCACTGCCTTATCACGCCGGTCTGGACAGTGCGGTGCGGCGTCGACACCAGGATCGCTTTTTGCGCGACGACGGCATCGTGATGGTCGCGACAATCGCATTCGGTATGGGGATCGACAAGCCCGACGTGCGCTTCGTCGCCCACCTCGACTTGCCGAAGAACATCGAGGCCTACTACCAGGAAACCGGCCGCGCCGGCCGCGACGGGCTTCCCGCTGACGCCTGGATGGCTTATGGACTGGCCGATGTCGTCAATCAGCGCCGAATGATCGATGACAGTCCGGCCGGCGAAGAATTCAAGCATGTGCAGCGCGGCAAGCTCGATGCCCTGCTTGCGCTGGCCGAAGCGCACGGTTGCCGCCGGGTTCGACTGCTCGCCTACTTCGGCGAGCGCAGCGTGCCATGCGCAGCATGGCAACACGCCTGCGACAACTGCCAGAGCCCACCAGCGACCTGGGACGCCACCGAAGCCGCGCGCAAGGCGCTGAGTTGCATCTACCGTTTCCGTCAGCAAGGTGGTCAACGGTTCGGTGCGGGTCATCTGATCGACGTCTTGCGAGGCAAAGTGACCGACAAGGTCGACCAGTTCAATCACGAGCAGTTGTCGACCTTCGGAATCGGCGCCGATCTGAGCGAATTGCAATGGCGCAGCGTGCTGCGCCAACTGATCGCCCTAGGACATCTGCGCACCGAAGGCGACTACAACACGCTGGAACTGACAGCAAGCGCCCGAGAGGTACTGCGTGGTGAGTTGACGCTGCTGCTGCGCCAACCGAGCGAGACCAGCCGCAGCGGCCGTAAACCGCGCCAACGAAGTACTCCGCGTGGCGAAGCCAAGCCGCCACCGGTGCCGCTGGAACCCGAAGCCACTGCGCGCTTCAACACGCTGAAGGCCTGGCGCGCCGAAGTCGCTCGCGAGCACAACCTGCCGGCCTATGTCGTCTTCCACGACGCCACGTTGGCCGAGATGGCCCGGCAAAAACCCGACAGCCTCGACGCTCTGGGCCGTCTCAGCGGAGTCGGCGCGAAAAAACTCGAGGCGTATGGCGAGGCGATTCTGCGCGCCTTGCAAACTGCGGATCCGACATGACATTCCGGACAGCCTCGGACCCAGCATGACTGTCGTACGGAACACGCTCGACCCATCCAAGCGCAATCGATATCGCTATATCTTGGCGAGGCGAGGAATCGAAGCCACTCCGATATCGAAATAGGCTTTGTCCCGCTC
>JBBRID010000276.1:0-5623 GCA_038221635.1 Burkholderiales bacterium | reverse complement strand
GAGGTAGCCCCTCGGCGGAGATTCCAAGTGAAACCCATCGTCAAATCGAGCAAGCTCGCAAACGTCTGCTACGACATCCGCGGACCCGTGCTCGACAAGGCCCGGCAGATGCAGGACGAGGGGCACAAGATCATCCAGTTGAACATCGGCAACCTGGCCGCGTTCGGACTCGAGCCGCCCGACGAGATCGTGCAGGACATGATCCGCAACCTGCCCAATACGGCGGGTTATACCGACAGCAAGGGTCTGTTCGCACCACGCAAGGCGGTGGTGCATTACATGCAGGAAAAGAATGTCCAGGGAGTGAGCGTCGACGATGTCTATCTGGGCAACGGCGCATCCGAACTGATCACGATGAGCATGAACGCGCTGCTCAACAACGGTGATGAGATCCTGGTTCCGGCACCCGACTATCCGCTGTGGACTGCGTCGGTCGCACTCGCCGGCGGCGTTCCGGTGCATTACCTGTGTGACGAGGAGACCGGCTGGATGCCCGATATCGAGGACATCCGCGCCAAGATCAAGCCGTCCACCAAGGGCATCGTCGTCATCAATCCCAACAACCCGACCGGCGCCTTGTATCCCGAGCCGGTGTTGCGGCAGATTGTCGAACTCGCCCGCGAGCATCAGCTGATCATCTTCGCCGACGAGATTTACGACAAGACGCTGTACGACGGCGAGGTTCACACCAGCATCGCCAGCTTGGCGAGCGACGTGTTGTGCGTGACGTTCAACGGCCTCAGCAAGAATTACCGATCCTGTGGCTACCGGGCCGGCTGGATGGTGGTGTCGGGCGAGAAGCGCCATGCCGGCGATTACATTGTCGGCCTGAACATGCTGGCATCGATGCGGCTGTGCTCCAACACGCCCGGCCAGTTGGCCATCCAGACGGCGCTCGGCGGTTACCAGAGCATCAAGGACCTGGTCGCGCCAGGCGGGCGGCTGTGTCACCAGCGCGATCTGGCCTATGAGTTGCTGACGCAGATTCCCGGCGTTTCGGTGGTCAAGCCAAAAGCCGCGCTGTACATGTTTCCGAAGCTGGATCCGAAGATCTATCCAATTGCCAACGACCAGCAGTTTGCCTACGAGCTGCTGGCAGAAGAGAAGGTACTGATCGTCCAGGGCACCGGCTTCAACTGGCGCTCTCCCGATCATTTCAGGATTGTCTTCCTGCCCAACGTCGACGATCTGCAAGAGGCCATCGGGCGGATTGCCCGCTTTCTCGAGAATTACCGCAAGCGATATACGCAGTGAGAGCGGTGGTCTCCGGGCGGCTCACTGCGACGCTGATTCTTTCCACGCCTGAACGAGGACGCTGGCAACAGCGATCCCGAACCCCATGAAACCCATCCAGGTCGGCCTGCTCGGCATCGGCACCGTCGGCTCCGGCACCTTCAAGGTGCTGCGTCGAAACCAAGAAGAAATCCAGCGCCGCGCTGGCCGCGGCATTGTCATCACGATGGTCGCCGATCTCGACACGGCGCGGGCCCGCGAGATCGTCGGCGAAGGCGTCGAAGTGGTCGCCGATGCGCGCGCGGTGATTGCCAACCCCGAGATCGACATCGTCATCGAACTGATCGGAGGTTACGGCATTGCCCGAGCGCTGGTGATGGAGGCCATTGCCGCCGGCAAACATGTCGTCACTGCCAACAAGGCGCTGCTCGCCGTCCATGGCACTGAAATCTTCGAGGCTGCGCACAACAAGGGCGTGATGGTCGCGTTCGAAGCCGCGGTGGCCGGTGGCATTCCGATCATCAAGGCGCTGCGCGAAGGCTTGACCGCCAACCGCATCGACTGGATTGCCGGGATCATCAACGGTACGACCAATTTCATCCTGTCCGAGATGCGTGACAAGGGTTTGGATTTCGGCGTCGTGTTGAAGGAGGCGCAGCGCCTGGGTTATGCCGAAACCGATCCCACCTTCGACATCGAAGGCGTCGACGCCGCGCACAAGGTCACGCTGATGAGCGCCATAGCCTTCGGTGTGCCGGTGCAGTTCGACCGCGCGTATGTCGAAGGGATCTCGTCGCTGCAAGGGGCCGACATCCGCTATGCCGAGCAACTCGGTTATCGCATCAAGCTGCTGGGTATCACCAAACGGCGCGAACTGCGCAACGGTGGCAGCGGCATCGAGTTGCGCGTGCATCCGACCCTGATCCCGGCGAAACGCCTGATTGCCAATGTCGAAGGGGCGATGAACGCGGTCGTCGTGCAAGGCGACGCCGTGGGCACGACGCTGTATTACGGCAAGGGCGCCGGATCCGAGCCGACCGCGTCTGCGGTGGTCGCCGATCTGGTGGATATCACCCGCCTGCACACCGCCGACCCGCACCATCGCGTGCCGCACCTGGCTTTTCAGCCCAATGCGATGTCAACCACGCCGATGCTGCCGATGGACGATGTCGTGACCGCCTTCTACCTGCGCCTTCAAGTGGCAGACCAGGCGGGCGTGCTGGCCAAGATCACCGGTATCCTGGCCGATACCGGCATTTCGATCGATGCGCTGCTGCAACGCGAATCTGCCGAGGGCGAAGCCCAGACCGACGTCATCATCTTGACCCACGACACCGTTGAAGGCGACATGAACCGGGCCATTGCGCAGATGCAGGCTCTGCAAACCGTGCTGGCACCGATCGTGCGTATTCGAAAGGAAGAACTTAATTGAATGAACTGACCCCCCCCCGGGGCGCCTGCGGCACTTCCCCCCAGGGGGGCGCCGCCACTGGCCCCGCGAAGCCGGTTCCACGGCGTCTTCTTGATTTTTTCGGATTCGTGCGGGGAACTGCGCGATGCCGGCGCGGTGGAGACCTGGATTGAAATACATCAGTACGCGTGGCGACTCGACACAGCGCGGGTTCAGCGACATCCTGCTCGAGGGCCTGGCGCCCGATGGTGGTCTGTATCTGCCGGCTTGTTACCCGCAGATCGATGCGGCGATGCTGACGCGTTGGCGGTCGATGTCATACGCCGAGTTGGCGTTCGAGATCCTGGCGCTGTTCATCGACGACATTGCGCACGACGATCTTCGCCAACTCGCGTTTCGCACCTATACCAAGGCCATCTTCGGCACCGATGCGATCACGCCGCTGACGCGATTGAAGGCCGAAGGCGAACGCGACGACGACGCCGGCGGCCTGTATCTGCAGGGACTGTCGAACGGCCCGACGCTCGCCTTCAAGGACATGGCGATGCAGTTGCTCGGCAACCTGTTCGAATACGAACTGGGCCGGCGCGGTGAAACCCTCAACATCCTCGGCGCGACCTCCGGTGATACCGGCAGTGCAGCCGAATATGCGATGCGCGGCAAACGCGGCATCAAGGTCTTCATGCTCAGCCCGGTCGGCCGCATGAGCCCGTTCCAGCAGGCGCAGATGTTCAGTCTGCAGGATCCGAACATCCACAACATCGCGATCGAAGGTGTCTTCGACGATTGCCAGGATATTGTCAAAGCAGTCTCGAACGATCTGGCATTCAAGCGCAAGCACCGCATCGGCACCGTCAACTCGATCAACTGGGCGCGCCTGCTGGCGCAGGTCGTCTACTACTTCGCAGGTTATTTCCAGGCCACGCGAAGCAACGACGAACGCGTCAGCTTCACCGTGCCATCCGGCAATTTCGGCAACATCTGCGCCGGCCATGTTGCGCGGATGATGGGTCTGCCGATCGACAAGCTGGTGTTGGCGACTAACGAGAACAAGGTGCTCGACGAGTTTTTCCGCAACGGACACTATCGCGTGCGCAGTGCCGCCGAAACCTTCGAAACCTCGAGCCCGTCGATGGACATCTCGAAGGCCTCGAATTTCGAGCGGTTCATCTTCGACTTGCTGCGCCGCGATGGCGCGCGGGTGCGCAGTTTGTTCACCGACGAGTTGTCGCAACGTGGCGAGTTTGTGTTGGCACCGGAAGAGTTCGCCCGCATTGCCGGGCACGGTTTTGCTTCGGGCAACAGCAGCCACGCCGACCGCCTGGCAACCATTCGCGATACCTGGGAGAACCACGGCGTGATGATTGATCCGCACACCGCCGACGGCTTGAAGGTTGCGCGCGAAAAGCGCGATCCGGCTGTGCCGATGATCGTCTTGGAAACGGCGCTGCCGGCGAAATTTGCAGCCACCATCGTCGAAGCGATCGGGCGCGAACCTGACCGTCCGGCGGCCACCGAGGGCATCGAGCAACTCCCCAAACGATGCAAGGTCATGCCGCTCGATGCGAATTTGGTGAAAGCCTATCTGGCTGACAATGTCTGAATGAAGGTCATCGGATTCAGCGCGTGGTCGGGTTCGGGCAAAACGACACTGGTCGAGCATCTGCTGGTGCGCTTGCGTGCGGCGGGTCAGCGGGTGTCGGTGGTCAAGCATGCGCACCATGATTTCGATATCGACCATCCGGGCAAGGATTCGTACCGCCACCGCCAGGCCGGTGCCTTCGAGGTCGTGATCGCGTCCAATCGACGGCTCGCCAAGATCCGCGAGTTCGAGGTTCCGGCCGAACCGACGGTGCACCAGTTGATTGCCGAACTCTGCGAGTGCGACTGGGTGCTGGTCGAAGGCTTCAAACATGCCGACCTGTTGAAGATCGAGGTCTGGCGGGCCAGTGTCGGCAAGAAGGTGAACTATCCTGAGGATCCTTTCGTCGTCGCGATCGCAACCGACAGCGTATCGCAACTGCCGGTTGCAACGCAGCTGCCGGTGTTCGATCTGAACGATGTCGATTCGATCGCAGGTTTCCTGCTAGCAACCTCCGCGCGATATGAATACAAGCCCGAAACAGACTTCGACAGCGATACCGACGACAGCGGCGAGACCGCCGATGTTGTCGCTGGACGAAGCACTGCAGCGCCTGCTTGAGCGCATCCGGCCATTGGCCGATCACGAACGCCTCGATACCTTCGAGGCGCTGGACCGGGTTCTGGCGGAGGCGATCGTTTCCTTGCTCGATGTGCCGCCCGCCGACAACACCTCGATGGACGGCTACGCGATGCGTTGCGCTGACGTGCCGGCCGTCGGCGCGGTGCTTCCGATCAGTCAGCGAATTCCTGCGGGGCAAGCGGCCCGGCCGCTTCAGGCAGGGACCGCAGCGCGCATCTTTACCGGCGCTGAAATTCCGGCTGGCGCCGACGCGGTGGTGATGCAGGAGCAGTGCACGGCGCTGGCCGATGGGTCAGTCATGATCGACACGGTGCCCGACAGCGGGCAATGGATTCGTCGCCGTGGCGAAGATGTTCGCCAGGGGGCAGAAATCCTGTCGCCCGGCCAGCGCTTGACGCCGCAGGCGCTGGGGCTGGCCGCATCGGTGGGTGCTGCCACGCTGGCAGTGGTGCGCCGCCCGAAGGTGGCGCTGTTTTCGACCGGCGATGAACTGGTGATGCCAGGCGAGCCGCTGCGTCCCGGCGCGATCTACAACTCGAACCGCTACACCTTGCGTGCGTTGATCGAGAAATTCGGCTGCGAGTGCAGCGATTTCGGCATCGTGCCCGACCGACTCGACGCCACGCGCGCCGCGCTGCGCCGCGCGGCTTCTGGCCACGACCTGATCGTCTCCAGCGGCGGCGTGTCGGTTGGCGAGGAAGATCACCTGAAGCCGGCCGTCGAGGCCGAAGGCCGGCTCGACCTCTGGCAGATCG
>JBBRID010000275.1:0-5627 GCA_038221635.1 Burkholderiales bacterium | reverse complement strand
GAGCAAACCGTAGGCGTACGACAAATAGATGGCCACACCATGGCAGACCCGCAGGCCCAGAAAGTACACCTGTGGCGCGTCGAGCAGGCAACGCGCAGCCTCCTCGATTGCACCAACCGGATTCAGGCTGACCACCGATGCGACATTGGCTTGTTGCAGCGTATTGAGCGAATCGACCGCTTCGGCCACTGCGTTGCTGCCACGACGGCGCCTTGCCGGGCGGCTGAACTCAACCCCGATGACGAAGCCGGCCAGTTCGCGACGAAACGGCGCTCGCAAACCGTCGAAACCGTCGAAGCCCAGGCGCCGGGCAAGCCGTGTCATCGTGGCCGGCGTCACCTCGGCGGCGCGTGCCGAGTCGCGCATCGAATGCAGGGCAAGCGACGAGCCGTGTCGTGACACCCACCTCGCGGCTCGCTGCAACTCGGGGCTCAGGCTCTCGAAGTGCTCGGCAATCATCTCCTGAATGGCATTGGTAGTCATGGCTTGAAACAAGTGTTTCACTCTTGCGGATGTGAGTCAATTGTTGCAACCACGTAGTCGTTCCCTCACAGGGCCTCACGCCGGTGGAGCAAGCGACTTGAGGTGCCCTTTGACCACATCGGCCAACACGCGGAAATTGAAGTCGATCTCGTTCTCAGACGCTGCGCCATAGCCCAGCAGCAATCCCTTGGCAGGCACCGGTCGGCGCAGGTGATACAGCGACAGTGCCCGTGTGACGACGCCGGCCCGCGCAATGCTGTCAGCGAGTTTCTGGTCATCGAGGTGGGCCGGAAGGCCGAGCACGAGGTGCAATCCGGCATCGCTGCCGATCACCGGCAGTTCGGCTCCGAATTCGCGCCTGATCGCTTCGAGCAAGGCATCGTGGCGGGCCGAATAGACCGATCGCATGCGTCGAATATGGGTCGCGAAATGCCCTTCGTACATGAAGCGCGCGAGCACTGCCTGCTGCGGCGACTGGCCTTCGCGGTACAACTCGCTGAGCGCACGCGAGAAGTTGTCGACCAGGTCGGGCGGCAGCACAACGTACGCCAGACGCAAGGCCGGAAAGAGCGTTTTCGAGAACGTTCCGAGATAGATCGCCCGCCCATGACGGTCGATTCCCTGCAGTGCCGGCAAGGGGCGCGCGCCGTACCTGAATTCGCTGTCGTAGTCGTCCTCGACCACCCACACGCCGTGCACGGCGGCATAGTCGAGCAACTGGCGGCGCCGACCATGACTCATCAGCGCGCCGGTCGGATACTGATGCGACGGTGACACGAACATCGCGCGCGGCGGCTTGCGCAACTGGCGCGCGTCCGGCGCCAATCCCTCGCCATCGAGCGAGACGGGAATCAGTTCGAGGCCCATTGCGCGAAACACGCTGCGTGCGCCCCAATAGCCCGGATCCTCGATCCACACTGAATCGCCCGGATCGGCCAGCAGCATCGCCACCAAATGCAGTGATTGCTGTGTACCGCTGGTGATGATGATCTGCTCGGGTTCACACACCACGCCGCGGGCGCCTTGCAGATACTCGGACAAGGCCAGCCGCAGATCAGGGTCGCCGCCACTGGTGGCGTAGCTGAGGTGGCCGGGCCCTACGTTGCGCCACACGCGCGACTGCAGGCGACTCCAGATCTGCGACGGAAACATCCGTACTTCCGGAATGCCCGGCGTGAAGGCTCCCCATTGACGGCGCGCCGCGCGGGCGTTGTCCACCAGACGTACCCCGCGCGCCGACAGACGCGCGGTCGAGCTGTGCATTGGTTGCCGGCCGGCACCAAAGGCTGCAGCGCTGCGCTTGACCAGCCCCGGCCCCACATCGGCGACGAAGGTGCCACGACCGACGCCGGCGGCGACATAACCTTCCAGGGCGAGCTGCTCGTAGACGTGAACGACCGTGTTGCGAGCAATCGCCAGCGCCTTCGCCAGCACTCGCGTCGGCGGCAAGCGCATGCCGGCGGGCAGTATGGATTCGCGAATGCCCGCCTGCAGGATGTCGTAAAGCTGCTTCTGATCGAACTCGTCGCTGCTGCGATCGAACTGGCGAGAGATGAAATCAGGCAGGACGCCAGCATGACTGCTTGCCGGCGGATCTCGCATCGGATCTGATGAGATAATTGGTTCTACATGCATGACGATATTGGTTCTAATCATAGAGCCAATATGCTCTATCCTGAGGTATTGGCCCACCCAGGGCCGGCCGCAGGCAAGGAGAAGTGATGAACACGCACAGCAGAACCGAGTCGGCGCAAGTCGCCGCTGCGTCTAAACCCAGCAATGCAGCAATCGATGCACGCCGCATAGCGGCAACTCCACGTGGGGTCGGCATCGGCTTCCCGATCTATGCCGAACGCGCACTGAATGCCGAACTGTGGGACGTCGAAGGCAAGCGCTACATCGATTTCGGATCGGGCATTGCGGTGCTCAACACCGGGCATCGCCATCCGCGTCTGGTCAAGGCGATTGCAGAGCAACTGGAACGGTTCACGCACACTGCGTACCAGGTGGTGCCCTATGAAAGCGTCGTCAAGCTGGCCGAACGCCTCAATGCCCTGACACCGGGAGATCACCCGAAAAAGACCGCGTTCTTCACGACTGGTGCAGAGGCGGTCGAAAACGCGATCAAGATTGCCCGCCATGCAACTCGGCGCCCGGGCGTGATCGCGTTGAGCGGCGCCTTCCACGGCCGCACCTATCTAGGCATGGCGTTGACCGGCAAGGTCGCACCGTACAAGGCGGGCTTCGGCCCGTTCCCGGCCAGCGTCTTTCACGTGCCGGCGCCGATCGAGTTGCACGGCGTGTCGGTCGAGCAATCGCTGCAGGCGATTGCTCACTTGTTCAAGGCCGACATCGAACCCGAACAGGTGGCCGCCATCATCGTCGAGCCGATCCAGGGCGAAGGTGGCTTCTACGTCATGCCGCCGGATTTCATGCGCGCCCTGCGCAAGATTTGCGACGGCTATGGCATCTTGCTGATCGCCGACGAGATCCAGACTGGTTTCGCACGCACTGGCAAGATGTTTGCGATGGATCACTACGGCGTGGTGCCGGACCTGATGACGATGGCCAAGAGCCTGGCCGGCGGCATGCCACTGTCTGCGGTCTGCGGTCGCGCCGAAATCATGGACGCGCCGGCACCGGGCGGGCTGGGAGGCACGTATGCCGCCAATCCGCTGGCAATCGCGTCGGCTTTGGCCGTACTCGATGTCATCGATGACGAGCAGTTGTGCCAACGCGCCGAACGCCTCGGGAAAATGCTGACCGAACGGCTGAGGGCAATGCAGGCGAACAACCCCTCGATCAAGGATATCCGCGGGCTCGGCGCAATGGTTGCAATCGAATTCGTCGGACCCGATGGGAAGCCCGATGCCGACCTGCCGAAGCAGATCGTCAAGCGAGCGCAAGAAGCCGGCCTGTTGCTGCTGTCTTGTGGCATCTACGGCAATGTGATCCGCTTCCTGTTCCCGCTGACCATCGAAGACAAGGTCTTTGAAGAGGGCATGGCGATTCTGGCCAAGGTCATTTCGCCGTAAAACCGCAGCATCACCACATCGACCGACGACATTCAGGACACCATGCTCAAACTCAAGGACCCTTCCCTGTTCAAGCAACAGGCCTATGTGGCCGGCCAGTGGGTAGACGCAGACAACGGCGAGACCGTTGCCGTCACCAACCCCGCCAATGGCGAACAACTCGGCACGGTACCGATGTGTGGTACGGCCGAAACCGAACGAGCCATCGCTGCGGCCGACAAAGCACAAAAAGCCTGGCGCGACACATCGGCCAAAGAGCGCGCCGCCGTGCTGCGCAAACTGGGCGACCTGATGCTGGCCAATAGCGACGATCTGGCCTTGATCATGACCTCCGAGCAGGGCAAGCCCCTGGCCGAGTCCAAAGGCGAGATCGGCTACGCGGCATCGTTCATCGAATGGTTTGCCGACGAGGCCCGACGTGTCTACGGCGATACGATCCCGGCACCGCTCGGCGATCGACGCATCATCGCGATCAAGCAGCCGGTTGGCACTACTGCCGCGATCACGCCGTGGAATTTTCCAACCGCGATGTTGACGCGCAAGGCCGGCCCGGCGCTGGCCGCAGGCTGCTCGATGGTCGTCAAGCCGGCAACGCTGACACCGTTCTCCGCCCTCGCTTTCGCCGAACTGGCCGAGCGCGCCGGGATCCCCAAGGGTTTGTTGTCAGTGTTGACCGGTTCGGCCAGCAAAATCGGCGGCGAGATGACGCGCAATCCGCTGGTGCGCAAGCTCAGCTTTACCGGCTCGACCGAGGTCGGTCGCACGCTGATGCGCCAGAGCGCCGACACGATCAAGAAGCTGTCGCTCGAACTCGGCGGCAACGCCCCGTTCATCGTCTTCGACGACGCCGACCTTGACGCCGCGGTCGAAGGCGCGATGGTCTCCAAATACCGCAACACCGGCCAGACTTGCGTTTGCGCCAACCGCATCTACGTCCAGAAGGGTGTGCTGAAAGCCTTTACCGACAAGCTGGTGGCCAAGGTCAACGCACTGAAGGTCGGCCCGGGTGTCGATGCCGGAGTCACGCAAGGCCCGTTGATCGACGACAAGGCGGTGGCCAAGATCGAGGAACACATCGCAGACGCCCGCGCCAAGGGCGGAGAGGTGCTGACCGGCGGCAAGCGCCATGCGCTGGGTGGCCTGTTCTTCGAACCGACAGTGATCTCGGGCGCCACTGCCGACATGCTGGTCGCCCAGGAAGAGACCTTCGGGCCGTTGGCGCCAATATTTGCCTTCGACACCGAGGAAGAAGTGCTGGCACTCGCCAACGACACCGAATTCGGCCTGGCCTCCTATTTCTACAGCCGCGACATCGGCCGCGTGATGCGGGTCGCCGAACGCCTGGAGTCGGGCATGGTCGGCGTCAATACCGGGCTCATTTCAACCGCCGAAGCACCGTTCGGCGGCATCAAGCAATCGGGCCTGGGACGCGAAGGATCGAAGTACGGGCTCGACGATTTTCTCGAGATCAAGTACATCTGCCTGGCGGGACTCGACAAGTGAGCCCGCTGCACCCTGGCGCCGTCCCGGTCCTCGCACCACCGACCCGGGCCGACGCCTTCGGCATCGCCGGGGTGCAGATGAACGTTGTCGCCTTCGCCGATAACGTCGATCGCATTGCCGGCTACATGCGTCACATTCGCAGCCGCTTCCCGTGGGTGCGCATGGTGTTGTTCTCCGAGCTGAGCGCACTTGGTCCGCGGCACGAGGCCGAGCCGCTGCCTGGCCCAACCGAAGCTCGGCTGTGCGAGCTGGCCCGCGAAACGGGTCTGTGGCTGATTCCGGGTTCACTGTTCGAGAAAGTCGAATCGCGCGACGGCAGCCGCACGGTCGAACTGCTTTGGCCGGGGCAGCAGTGGCAGCAGGCCCTGACGAGCTTCCAGGCCGGTGAACGAAGCATCCGCTACCCGGCCGGCTGAAAGCCATTGCAAGGTCGAAGCGGGCTGGCCCACGATGCACATTGGCATAGCTCCATCCGAATTCCGTGACTGGGATGAGTTGTTGGCGCTCTTGCAGCAGGCATTTGCCTACATGGCGCCAAGAATCGACCCACCCTCTTCCTTGCAAGGCATGACGGTTGACGACCTTAGCAACAAGGCCAGAGAAGAG
>JBBRID010000274.1:0-5632 GCA_038221635.1 Burkholderiales bacterium | reverse complement strand
TATCCTGACGCGCCTGAAGGAACCTGAGAACTCGAGTCTTTACTCGAAGATGCTGGTCTACGACGGACAGAACCTGAAGGACACCGACCCGCGCGCGAAGAGTTATCAGGAGTACCGAGATTTTGCCGGCGTCGACGAAGGCATGAGCGGCATCAGCACACGCTTCGCGTACAAGATTCTTTCGAAGGTATTCAATTTCGACAGCACTGAGGTCGCGGCCAATCCGGTGCACCTGATGTACGTGCTCGAGCAACAGATCGAGCGCGAGCAGTTCCCTGCCGAAACCGAACAGAAATACCTGGCCTTCATCAAGGAACACCTGTCGGTGCGCTACGCCGAGTTCATTGGCAAGGAAATCCAGACCGCCTACCTCGAGAGCTACAGCGAATACGGCCAGAACATCTTCGATCGCTACGTGACCTACGCCGACTACTGGATCCAGGATCACGAATACCGTGATACCGATACCGGCGAGGTGTTCGACCGGGGGTCGTTGAATGCCGAACTGGAGAAGATCGAAAAGCCGGCCGGCATCGCCAACCCGAAAGACTTCCGCAACGAGATCGTCAATTTCGTTCTGCGCGCACGGGCCAACAATTCAGGCAACAACCCGGTCTGGACCAGCTACGAAAAGCTGCGCACGGTGATCGAGAAGAAGATGTTCTCGAACACCGAGGAGTTGCTGCCAGTGATCAGTTTCAACGCCAAGGCCAGTGCCGACGAAGCCAAGAAGCACGAGGATTTCGTGACCCGGATGATCGCCAAGGGCTACACCGCCAAACAGGTGCGCCTGGTCTGCGAATGGTATCTCCGAGTACGCAAGAGCAGCTGATGATGTTCGCCATGCGCGACGACATGTCTCGATCCAGCGGACGCCGCGGAACCGGCTTTGCCGGGCCGCTGGCGGCGCCCCCCTGGGGGGGTGCGCCGAAGGCGCTCCGGGGGGGGGATGTTTGAATGCAGCAGATCATCGATCGCAGGCTGGCAGGGAAAAACAAGTCGATCGGCAACCGTGAACGATTTCTGCGCCGTCACAAAGAGCAGATTCGCGAAGCGGTGAAGCGCGCGGTGGATGGGCGCGGCATCCGTGATCTGGCGCAGGGCGAAGACATCCACATCCCGAAGCGCGACATCAGCGAGCCGGTGTTCGGCCATGGCCAGGGCGGCAAGCGCGAGATGGTGCATCCCGGCAACCAAGAATACGTTCGCGGCGATCGCATCGAGCGGCCTAAGGGCGGCGGCGGTGGTGGTGGCGGCGGCGGACAGGCCAGTGATTCCGGTGAGGGTGACGACGACTTCGTCTTCCACCTCAGCAAGGAAGAGTTCATGCAGGTCTTCTTCGACGATCTGGCCTTGCCCAACCTCGCCCGCACCACCCTCGCTGAGACACCCGAATTCAAGACCCATCGCGCAGGCTATTCCAGCGACGGCACACCCAACAACCTGCATGTGGTGCGCTCGATGCGTGGCGCGATCGGCCGCCGCATTGCATTGGGCAGCGATTCCCGCAGGATCGTGAAAGAGCTCGAGGAAAAGCTCGAGTTGCTGAAGGCCTCCACCGACGTCGCAGCGCACGCCGACGAGATTTCGGCGCTCGAACAGGAGATCGACGGCCTGCGTCAACGCATCGAGCGCATTCCCTATCTGGACCCGATCGACTTGCGTTTTCGCAGCCGGGTTCGTGTGCCGGTACCGACCGCAAAAGCGGTGATGTTTTGCCTGATGGATGTGTCGGGTTCGATGGACGAGTCGCGCAAGGATCTGGCCAAGCGGTTTTTCATTCTGCTGTATCTGTTCCTGACTCGCCATTACGAGCGCATCGACATCGTCTTCATCCGCCACCACACACAGGCGCAAGAAGTCGATGAGCAGAACTTTTTCCACTCGACAGAAACCGGTGGCACCGTGGTGTCGAGCGCCCTGGTGCTGATGGAAGAAATCGCACGGGCGCGTTACCCGACCAGCGAATGGAACATCTACGGCGCGCAAGCCAGCGATGGCGACAACTGGCACCATGACAGTGGCCGCTGCCGCGAATTGCTGGCCAGCTCGATTCTTCCGCTGTGCCGCTATTTCGCGTATGTGCAGGTCGCCGAGGAAGAACAGAACCTGTGGGATGAATACGCAGCCCTGGCCGCCGGAAGCCAGACCTTCGCGGTACGCAAGGCCACACAGGCATCCCAGATCTACCCGGTGTTCCGGGATTTGTTCAAGAAAGAAGGGGCCGCCCAATGAGCCAGGAAAACCGCGAACCCCCGATGATCGAGATCGGTCCGGTGCTGGCACCCACGTCACTCAATACCGCCCCGGTCGCGCCGCCGCTGCCCACGATCCGAGCGACCTCGCTGATCACGCCGCCCAAGGCCAGCCATCCGCTGCCAGCACCGAGTGACTGGTCGTTCGAACTGGTCGAGCAATATCACCAGGTGATTCGCGCCACCGCCGAGCGTTTCGGCCTCGATACCTACCCGAACCAGCTCGAGGTCATCACTGCCGAGCAGATGATGGATGCTTACGCCTCGGTGGGCATGCCGGTCAATTACCGGCACTGGAGCTATGGCAAGGAATTCATCGCCACCGAGAAGAACTACCGGCGCGGCCACATGGGGCTAGCCTACGAAATCGTCATCAACAGCAATCCTTGCATCAGCTACCTGATGGAGGAAAACACGATGGCGATGCAGGCGCTGGTGATCGCGCACGCGGCCTATGGCCACAACAGCTTCTTCAAGGGCAATTACCTGTTCCGCATGTGGACCGACGCCGGATCCATCATCGACTACCTGGTCTACGCCAAGGAGTACGTCGCCAAATGCGAGGAGCGCCACGGCATCGACGCGGTCGAGCAATTGCTCGACAGTTGCCATGCCTTGATGAACCATGGCGTCGATCGCTACCGACGTCCCGGCAAGCTCAGCCTGGCGCAGGAGACGATGCGCAGCGCCGAGCGCGAAGAGTACGCACAGCAACAGATCAACGACATGTGGCGCACGCTGCCGCCCAAGGCAGAAAAATCCCTGCAAGAGTCGCAGGACAAGCGTTTCCCGGCCGAGCCTCAGGAGAACCTGCTCTATTTCATCGAGAAGAACGCGCCGGTTCTGGAGCCTTGGCAACGCGAGGTCGTGCGCATCGTGCGCAAGGTGGCGCAGTATTTCTACCCGCAGCGCCAGACCCAGGTGATGAACGAGGGTTGGGCAACCTTCTGGCACCACAAGCTGCTGAATACGATGTACGACGACGGTCACCTGACCGACGGCACGATGATCGAATGGCTGAAGTCGCATACCAACGTCGTCTATCAGCCGCGCGTAACCGACCGTGGCTACAACGGCATCAATCCGTATGCCCTCGGCTTCGCGATGTATACCGACATCAAGCGCATCTGTGAGCATCCAACCGACGAAGATCGGCAGTGGTTTCCCAACATTGCGGGCGGCGACTGGCTCGAGGTCATCGACCACGCGATGCGAAACTTCAAGGACGAGAGCTTCATCGGCCAATACTTGTCGCCTCGCCTGATGCGCGAATTCCGCTTCTTCGCGATTCGCGACGACGAGAAGGAGAACGAACTCGAGGTCGCCGCGATCCACGATGACGCTGGCTACCGCGAGGTTCGCCACATGTTGTCGCACCAGTACGACCTCGGCGCACGTGAGCCGAACATCCAGGTCTGGAATGTCAACCTGCGTGGCGATCGCTCCCTGACACTGCGTCACGTCCAGCACAACGACCGCCCGCTGCATGACAGCGCGCAAGAGATGCTCAAGCATGTGGCCCGGCTGTGGGGATTCGGCGTGCAGCTCGAAAGCGTGGACAACGCGGGCGCGGTGCAAAAACGCTGGTCGGTCAGCGCGCCTGCCCGCTGAGCTGCTCGCAGCGTTCAGCGATGCGCACCAGCACGTTGCCATGAACGGTCACCGAGTTCTGCGCGGCCAGCCGGCGCGCAGCGGTAGCGAATCCTGAGGAACCGATCACGGCGTCAATCGCCTTGGCGAGCGAATGCCCGACTTCGTGTGGCCACAAGACGACACCGGCGCCTGCGGCTGCCACACGTCGCGCCAGCAAGAGCTGCTCTACCTGTGTCGGCAGCAACACCGACGGCAGCCCGGCCGCCATCGCCTGATACAGCAGGCCACTGCCCGAATGCGACAGCAGCAGGTCAGCCGATTCAATGGCACCCGCCATGTTGACCGGTCGATTGGAGATTTGCAGCCGCGGGCTGCTGCCATCACGTGTTTCCTGGTCCGAGGCGCCCAGGACGACCATCAGGGTGCACCAGGGACCCTCCCTCAGGATTGCAAGAACAGCGTCGAGTGCTGGATGATCGCGCGCCAGATACGCCAGCGTGCGAGGCCCGGGCGCCGGCGGCCAGACGGGATCTGTGCTGATGACGGGCACCTCGGGCCAGCCCCAGTTGCGCATCGGCTTTGCAGCCCGAGCGCTTCGATAATGATCGAGCTCGGGCCAGCCGAGGAGAAAGTGTTCGTCGCCCATCAGCAACTCGTGTAGCGCGTCCAACGGCGGCTCCCCGAGCAAATCCAGCACTTGGTTGCAGGTCAGCAGGGCACGCGCATCGGCACTTGCCAGGCGTTGCCCCGACGGCGATTCCCACTCGCGAAAAGCCGGCAAGGGTTGGCACATCGGCGGGATCATGAATCCGTTGCCGAACATCGCCCGCGCAAATGGCAGGCCGCGCGCGGCGAGCAGCGCAGTCGGTGCGTGGTCGGCAATCAGCAGGTCGGGTTCGATCACGGCCATCACTTCGCGCCATGCCCGCACGATGGCGAGCAAGGCTGGACAGTCCAGATACCCAGCCTGAAGCAGCAGTTCCGAATAGCTGACTGCATCAGGAGCATCCTGCATGTTGTGTAGCCAAAGTGGCGCCTGCCACAGGTGCAGGCGTTCACCGGTCAAGGGTGTGAAAACGGCCGCAACCGGTGCCAGGTCTTTCCACAGCAGATGCACCTCATGACCCCGATCGAGCAAGGTCTGCGCAAGCTGTGCCAGCGGCATGGCGTGGCCGAGGCCGGCACCAAGCTCCCAGGCCAGCGCGAACCGAGCCATGTCTCAGTGCGCCAGGAACGCCGGAAGCGCGTGAGGCTGCATCAATTGACCAGCTTTGCCCGTATCGGCTCGCTCACAGCGCAAATATCTTGCCCGGATTCATGATGTTCTTCGGGTCGAGCGCCAGTTTCAACTTGCGCATCATCGCCACAGCACTGACACCGGCTTCACTGATCAGGAAGTCCATCTTGTGCAGCCCGATGCCATGTTCGCCGGTGCAGGTGCCATCCATCTGCAATGCCCGCTCAACCAACTGGCGATTCAAGCGCTCGGCAGTCTCGCGCTCTTGCGGAATCGATGGATCAACCAGATAGCCGAGGTGAAAATTGCCGTCGCCGACATGGCCCACGAGGAAGAACGGCAGGCCGGACGGTTCGACCTCGGCGATGCTTTCATTGATGCAATCGGCCAGCCGAGAAATCGGCACGCAGGTGTCGGTCGTGACGGTGCGGCAGCCGGGCTTCATCTGCAGGCCGGCGAAGTACGCGTGGTGGCGTGCGGTCCACAGCTTGGTGCGCTCCTCCGGCGTCGTCGCCCACTCGAAGCCCGAGCCGCCGTACTCGCTCGC